>CAZJGG010000004.1:58694-76744 GCA_964545475.1 uncultured Eubacteriales bacterium
ACAGATGACAACGGTTGCTGGAGGTCTTCGCAACGCATACAATGCGTTCCCTACATAATGGCATTCTACTGTTCTATTATGTTATTTTAAAATAGATTCGTAGGGAACGCATTGTATGCGTTCCGCATTCCAAACGACATTGCACAAAAGAAAAGCATGATTTAAAAAATTAGCTGCCGACAGGTTTTAGACAAACGGACGACAACGGTTGCCGGAGGTCTTCGGAACGCATACAATGCGTTCCCTACAAAATGGCATTCTAATGTTCTATTATGTTATTTTAAAATAGATTCGTAGGGAACGCATTGTATGCGTTCCGCATTCCAAACGACATTGCACAAAAGAAAAGCATGATTTAAAAAATTAGCTGCCGACAGGTTTTAGACAAACGGACGACAACGGTTGCCGGAGGTCTTCGGAACGCATACAATGCGTTCCCTACAAAATGGCATTCTAATGTTCTATTATGTTATTTATAAATAGATTCGTAGGGAACGCATTGTATGCGTTCCGCATTCCAAACCACATTGCACAAAAGAAAAAACGATTTAAAAAATTGGCTGCCGACAGGTTTTAGACAAACGGACGACAACGGTTGCTGGCAGTCTTCGGAACGCATACAATGCGTTCCCTACATAATGGCATTCTACTGTTCTATTATGTTATTTATAGATAGATTCGTAGGGAACGCATTCCAGATGACATTGCACAAAAGAAAAAACGATTTAAAAAATTGGCTGCCGACAGGTTGTCGACAGCCTAAGGCGCAATATGCACCTAATTTTTTAATACTCAAGTTTTTCTTTTAAATATGGTAAAAGCTCGTCAACTTTTATTCTTTGCTGCTCCATAGAGTCTCTGAAACGTATTGTAACAGCGTTATCCTCAACGGAATCAAAATCGTAAGTCAAGCAGAAAGGTGTGCCGATTTCGTCTTGTCTGCGGTAACGCTTGCCGATAGATCCGGCATCATCAAAGTCGCATGAAAAATATTTAGAAAGCTCCACATAAATTTTATGTGCATCGTCTGCAAGCTTTTTAGAAAGCGGTAAAATTGCAGCTTTAACAGGGGCAAGAGCAGGGTGAAAACGAAGCACTGTTCTTGTGTCTCCCTCTGTAATTTCCTCTTCGTCGTATGCTTCGCATAAAAACGCAAGGGTAACTCTGTCTGCGCCTAAAGACGGCTCTATACAATATGGAATATATTTTTCGTTTGTATTAGGATCAAAGTAAGTCATTTCTTCTCCGGAACTGTTTTGGTGTTGCAAAAGGTCAAAGTCAGTTCTGTCCGCTATGCCCCAAAGCTCGCCAAAGCCGAATGGGAAGCGATATTCAATGTCCGTAGTGGCTTTTGAATAATGGGAAAGCTCTTCCTTTTCATGATCTCTAATGCGCATGTTTTCTTCTTTCATATCAAGCTCTTTAAGCCAGCTTATGCAAAACTGCTTCCAATATTCAAACCACTCAAGGTCTGTTCCGGGAGCACAGAAAAATTCAAGTTCCATTTGCTCAAATTCTCTTGTTCTGAAAATAAAGTTACCCGGCGTAATTTCATTTCTAAAAGATTTGCCAATTTGCCCTATACCAAAGGGAATTTTTTTCCGGGTTGTCCTTTGAACATTTTTAAAATTAACAAAAATACCCTGCGCTGTTTCCGGGCGTAAGTAAACCAAGTTTTTGCTGTCCTCAGTAACTCCGGCATGAGTTTTAAACATAAGGTTAAACTGTCTTATGTCTGTAAAGTCCTGGCTGTCGCAGTTAGGGCAGCAAATATTGTTTTTGTTAATATACTCGCTCATTTTATCATTAGACCAGCCCGCAATTTCTATATTAAAATCGTTGGCTATAATATAATCCTCAATAAGCTTGTCGGCACGGAAACGTTCTTTACATTTTTTACAGTCCATTAAAGGGTCTGCAAAGCCTCCCACATGCCCGGATGCAACCCAAACTTGGGGGTTCATTAAAATTGCGCAGTCCACCCCAACATTCAGTGGGCTTTCTTGTATAAACTTTTTAAACCAAGCATTTTTTACATTGTTTTTAAGCAATACCCCGAGCGGCCCGTAATCCCAAGAGTTTGCAAGCCCTCCGTAAATCTCGGAGCCGGGATAAATAAAGCCCCTGCTTTTTGCAAGAGATACAATTTTATCCATAGATTTTTCAAATTCCATTTTTCCTTACTCCTTATTGATTTTATTTAATTTATAATATTCTGTATATCCTCTTCAAATGGATTCACATGCACGGAGCAATGCTTAACCACATCAATTTTTTTCTCAAGCTGTTCATGCACAACTTCCGCAATAGCATGTGATTTTATAAGACTCATTTCTTTGTCTACAGCAATTTCAATGTCTACGTATAATAAGTTTGCATGAATTCTAGTTTTCAAGCTGTCAATTCTTTTGACGCCATTTACATTTAACACTATATCTTTAATTTCGTCAACAGTATTATCGTCCGCAGCCGTATCCACTAATTGGGAAAAGGCGCTTCTGCAAATATCGTATGCCGCTTTTAAAACCATTAAGCAAATTACTATGGAAGCAATGGCATCACATATTCCAAAACCCATCATAGAGCCTGCAATACCTAAAAGGCTTCCCACGGATGAAAGAGCGTCGCTTCTGTGGTGCCAGGCATCTGCCATCATAGCCCCCGACTTTACCTTTTTTGCATAGAACCGAGTATACCAAAACATTGCCTCTTTGACAACTATTGAAATTATGGCCGCAATAATAGGTAAAGCGTTAACAACTGTTTCGGAATAATCTCCCGATAAAATCTTTGTTACTCCGCCGTAACCTATTCCAATTGCAGTTGCTGTAAGCATACCAGCTAAAATAACAGCCGCAATGCATTCAAACTTTTCGTGCCCATACTGATGCTCTTTGTCCTCCTTTGCGTTGGCAAGCTTAACGCTTATCATAACAATAATTGTACTAAGTGCATCAGAAGCCGAATGAATGGCATCACTTACCATTGCGTCAGACTTTCCAAAAAACCCGGCAATAAGCTTTCCGGCGGAAAGCACAATATTACCAATTAGCGTGGTAATTGACACGGTAAAAACCGTTTTTACATTATCATTATCCACTAAATCATTCCTTAAACATTTTTAAAAATTACTACTTTTGGCATCCTATAAAGCGTTTGGTTTAATCTTTTTAAAAAACTGCGCTCCCAGCTCTGCAAACAACACCCCTGTCAAAATTATTACGCATCCAATGAACATTCTCGGCGTAAGAGTTTCTTTTATTAAAATAATTGAAGCCATTGTACCGAAAATTGATTCCATGGACAAAATTACAACTGCTTTTGTCTGGTTTGTAATGTATTTTTGTGACACAGTCTGCAATAAAAAAGTTATTGTAGTATTTACCGCCCCCAAAATAAATAAAGTTATTATACCTTCATTGCCAATATTTGTAAAGCCGGAGTTTTCAGTCAGGAAATAACTTATTAAAGATAATACTGCAACTGTAGCCATTTGCAGTATTGTAAGCAAAACCGCATCAGCGCCTTTTTGAAGAAAATGACCGTTATAGTATATGTGCAGTGCAAAACCAAATGCACCTCCAAGAGACAAAACATCTCCTATATTAATAGAAAAATCCATGTTAAAAGATAAAACCGCTGTTCCCAAAAATGCGATAATAGCACCAAACACAGAAAATTTATCAAGCTTTTGCTTGCAAACAATAAATGCGATTATCGGCACCATAACAACGTTTGTTGTTGTTAGAAATGCCGCTTTTGATGCCGTTGTGTAAATCATACCGACCGTTTGCATAATATACCCAAAATATAGGCAAGCCCCAACACATACTCCTGCTATTATATTAAGTTTATTAATTTCTTTAAACTTTTTATGAAAAACAATAGAAAGTAATACGGCTGCTATAGCAAAACGTATAAACAAAATCTGGCTTGGCGTACAATGCCTTAAAGCAATGTTTGTAAGCGGAAAGCCGAACCCCCATACTATTGTAACAATTAGTAGCCCAACTTCTCCCCTATATTTAGTCATTCTCCAATTCCCCTCATAAAAGAACCTGTGTTCAATAAGCTGTTGCCCAAAAAATTCGGACAACACATTATTGAACACTGGCTCTAACAAATTAAACAGTATCTCTTTAAACAGACTCTTACGTTAATTTTCTAAATGCGTATTGATTATTTCATCTGTTACTATAATCCAACCACTTTCAAGTGGCTTTGCAGTAATTTTATGCTCTTTAATAAAATCTGCTGAAAGTGTCTTTTCAGATTCTTGCCAAATTTCAAAGACTATGGCTTCAATTTTGTCAGATTCGTATTCAATAGGTCCTATTTGTACGCTGTACACAGGCTCTGCTCCATTAGCAACCGGTTCATAATGTTTCATCAACCTCTGTTTTATTAATAAATCATTTTGGAAACCGGTAATTTCATTTTTGCCTATTAGTCCGAATTTATATTTAAGGCGGCTTTCAAAACTGTCTTTAATATGCTGTTTTTGGTCTTCAAGGGTTACGCTTGGTCTTATGGGAAGTCTTTCAAGGTCAATTTTAAATTTAATATTAGGTGATTTAAACCTTACGTCTTGTATTTCAATATACAAATTATTCAAAGATGTCTGTGCAAGTTCATCCGCATATTCACTTACGTCAAATATAACGTCCGACCCAACTTTTGCCGTTTTTACTTCTCCGTCAATTTCAAAGCGGTTTGTAAAACCCTCACGGCAAATAAGTTTTGCGTTTAAATATGTTTCAACTCTTTTATATTCCTCTTTTTCATCTTCCGAAAGAGGTCTTGGGGTTGGCTTTGGTCTTGGCGTTGTGTTGCCAAACCCACTGCTAGCAGGCACAATCTCATTAGGCACATTTACGTTTATATCCTCAGTGTGCAAAACTAAAACAAACTTATCTCCAGCCTTTATTAACCGTTCTAAATAAAGCGCATAACCAGAAAACATTAGTAAGTCGTTATACTCATTATAAGCGCTCATTAAAGAAGAAACCGGTATTTGCCTGTTCACTTCATATACTTCATAAAGATTATTAAGCTCAACGTCTAATTTGCTCCCAAGGCTTTTAACCGGGGCAAACTTCGCCTTTGCATAAACAGTATGCTCGTTTAATGTGTCTGAGTATAGATAGATTATATCATCAAACAATACAGAACTTGCACCTTCTGTTACTTTAACCAGCTGGGATGTTTCATTTCCCCCAAGGCGAACAACGTTTCCAGTTGCATTAACTGAAAGCTTCATTTCCAAATATGTGTCTGTGCTTGAAAACAACCCTTTTTCAATTGTCGCAGTTATTTTAGAGTCTTTGTTTGCTGAGCTTATTGGCTTTGTTAAATACCTTGTAGGCAGATGCTCAAAAGGTTTATCAAATTTATAATTATATACTACGGCTTCTTCGCTTGCAGGGTCTCTTATTACAAGGCTGAAAGTTTTCACTCCCCCATCAAGGGGTTCCATTGATATAACTTTATTTTCCTTATCTTTCATGTCTTTAAAATGTTCAAGGTTCAAAAAATAGGTTTTGTTTTTGTTATCAATAATATTTATGTTGTATGAGCTAACATCAACAAAGTCCGTAAAATAAAAATTTGTGGAGGACGGCGAAATTTGCAGCCTTTCAATAGCTAAAATATTATCTTTAAAAACGGCTTTCTGGTTAACATAAATACTGTTTGCGCTGTTTGAATAATAAGAGGGTATTTCAATTAAAACTGTGTTTGGCGGAACAAAATCATAATTTAGTGCACCAACATATGAACCAGCAAACACCAAAACAGACATCACAGCACCCAAAATTACTTGAAGCGGACGTGAAACTTTTATTTTATTTATAATTTTTTTAATACTAAACTTTTCCTTATTTATGCGGATAGGAATCTCAATATCGTCCCCTCTATCAGCATCATAAACTGAAACATCTTCTATAAAAGAAATATCCTCGTCTTTTTGTACTTTTACGCTTTCTTCAAAATCCTTCTTTAAAGCTTCTTCAATTTCTGTATCAAGGTTTTTTTCATCTCTTATTAAGTCCGAAACAACCTGGGTCTTTGCATCAATTTCCTCTGCATTATCAAGCATTTTAAACATATCTTGCAGCTTTATAAGCTTTTCTTCAGAAATATCGTCTCCAAAATCATCGTAAATATCTTGCTCTCCGTCTAAGGAATTTAGAAGCGCTCCCATTTCTTCTTCTGGAAGAGGCATCTCCAAAAAGCTGTCTCCGCTGTCGTCTGGGGCTTTGTCCTTTTTAGCTTCGCCTTCGCTTACAAGCTTTTCAATATCGTCCGGCACTAACGAGTTAATATCAATATCCGGAAATGCAGTTAAGTCTTCCTCTTCGGTTCTTCTTAACAACTCTTCAATATCTTCAAAGGACAAAGCGGAATCTTCGTCGGAAAAATCGTCGTTTCCAAGCATAAAATCATCGTTTTTATCGAAATCAGCCATATAATCCTCCTTATTTGTTCCTTTTTTTCTTATTGCGGATTAGCATACTGCTTGTAGCATGTATTTCGTTCTTTTCTATATTTTTATTGTCTTTCTGCTTACTTTCAGCAGTTTTTCGAGTATTTTCAGTTAATGTTGTTTTCTTAATAATAACAGGTTTTTCTTGTTTGCGCTTTTCAATTCTTACATGACTTAGCTTCCCTATGCTTTTTTGTAGAACATTGGATACAACAGGAAACCGCCTTGCAAAAATATCCAGTAAAAACAGTATTAACGCAATTATAATAAAAATTCCTGAAAAATCCTTTTGCCCAAAAACATTTGCAAGATTAACGCCATAAGCGTCTTTTGCATCTGTTAAAATTTGACCGTTAGTAATTTGGGCAATCTTGTCAAGCAACCCTTCTCCGGCTTCAAAATATCTTATGTCAAATTCTTTGGGGTAAGGGATTGAAACTCCGGTTACAATATTTTCATTGCCGGAATTTTTATTAAGTTCAAGATTTGCAATGTACGCGCCTTCCATCATTGCGTTTAGCCTGCCCTCAAACCTCCCGGGAGCTGTAAGAGAAAAGTTCACTTTATGCTCCGTCATATCCGGGGCAACAACAGTTCCCTTCATTCCTAAAACACCCTCGGCATAAGGCACGCTAACAGAAAGCTTTGTAAAATTATCTTCCGTTTCCGCCGTAACAGTAACATCAGCGGAAATTTTTGACTGCATAACCCATGATACCATATTTTTTATTATTTGAACACCATCATTTGAAGAAAGCCAGTCGCCGCTCCACATTCCTTTTGTATCAGATGTAAAAGCAACTGCTCGCCCCAGCCCATATTGCCAGCTTGCAAGCACAACTTCCTCTTTTTCGCTTTGCAAAATAACGTCTGCCCTGTCTTTTGGAGTTGTGGATACATAACCATTGAGTGCAGGCATAAAATTAATATCCGTGAGGATTTGGCTGTTTGCAGTAACTGTTGGTATGAAGGTTTCATTATTTAAAAATGTTTTACCAGCAAGATTAGTTTCTCTTGCAAATATTTTAGGTAAATCGGAAAATTCGTCGGAATAATAATATCTGCCGCCGCCGTCAAAAGCAAGGCGTTTTAAAAGCTTCATGTCGGAATCTCCGCCTACAGCCACGCTCGATAGAGTTATTCCCTCGCTAACCATGCCGGAAATTACTTCGGTATATCCGTACTGCTCCGCAATGCCGTCAGTTAACAATATAACATGTTTTATTTTGGTGTCCACACCGGACATTATTCTATATGCTTCGTTAAGAGCGGGTAAAATGCTTGTGCCTCCGCCAAGCTGTATGCTTGCAATGTTATTTTCAATTCCCTCTCTGTTTTGACCAACGTTCTGAAATTCACTGGCAATGTTGTATTGGTCGTCAAACATTATAACCCCTAAATAATCGTTATCATTAAGGGTGGATAAAGAGCGGATAACCGCTTCCTTTGCAATTTCAAGCTTTGAAATGCCGTAATTCCCCATTCCCATAGAGCCGGAACGGTCCAAAACCACCATCATACCTAGTGTTGGCTGTTTGTTTTTATCCTTTAGTTCCATGTTAACAGGAAGTACTGTTTCTATAGGTGTATCTTTATAATCCCCTAATCCGTACGACTCTTCGCCGCCGGTAACTAAAAGACCACCGCCGGATTTTACATATGCTTCAATAAGCTCGGGAAAGTTTTGCGGCATGTTGTCTAAATGTATATCCGGCAAAATTATGCCGTCGTAAAGCATAAGTTGTTCAAGAGTTGTAGGCAGAGCCGTGGAAGCGACGCTTGCAACTTCAACTTTTGCGCTTTGTAAAAGCTTGTAAAGTTCGTCGGAGCTTTCATTAAAATCTGCAAGCAAAATGCTGGGAACGCCCTCAACCTGACTAAAGCCATAAGTTGTATTGTTTTCAGCAAATGTATCTTCTTCCGGCAAAATTTCCGCTCTGTATATTACACCGCCGCTTTTTTCGCTAACGTCTGTAAAAACAAATTTATTTTCCCCTGTTCTCAAAGAAACGGAGCTTTCATAAATTAGCTGGTTGTTTTTATATACTAAAAGCTTGCCCCCTGCTTGGGAAAGGGAATAAGCCGTAACTTCAATGTCGTAACGTGAATCTTGTTTTAAATATTTCGGAACTTTTATTTCTGTTAAAGCAACCTCTTTGGTAATTCTATTGTTAACAGGCATAACGCTAACAGCAACGCCGTTTCCATTATCGTTTATAAGTTTAGCCTGCATTACGGCGTCCCCAAGGTTTTCTCCCCCATCAGAAACTAAAATAATATGCTTTTTAGTATTTTCCGGGATAATGGATTGGGCAACATTTAACCCCTCTGCAATGTTTGTATATCCTTGGTTTATAACCGAACGCACCTGGGGCATAACCCCTTCAAAAGACGGTAAAGATTCCACAGCGGCGTTTTGCCCAAAGCATACAACCCCTGTAGTGTCCTTTTCCGGCTTATATTTATTTGCGGCATAAATATTTTCAATAATGCCGTCAATAGTGCCTTCCATGCTTGCAGACATATCAACTAAAAATATATGAGTTGTAGAATCCGTATAATTTAAAATGCTTGTGCCTGCCAAAGAAAGGATAACAAGCAAAACACCAATGCATCTAATAATTGTAAAAAAAACTCTATCAAACCTATTTTTTATAAACTTTATGCTAAAAAAAACAATAACCCCAACGCATATAGGAAACAAAAGCAAATAAAGGGGCAAAGCAAATTTAACGACCACGGCAAAACACCAACCATTCTATCGTAAGTAATAATAACACAAGAAAAAGAAATATTCGAGATAAATTTTTGTTAACATCTACCGTATTTTTATAGGCATTGGCCGTTTCTCCCGTAAGCTCGTCCCTTGTTAAGTTGGATTCTTTTGTATCAACGTTTACAGCAAAGCTACCGTATATAGTTCCGCCCTCGGTTTCTTGGGCAAGAGTATAAATACCGGGGTAATTAGTATTATCAAAAGGAGCGGCAGGAAACGGCGGCGCAAGGTTTAAAACTTTCTGCTCCGGCGTAACCGCTGTTACTTTTTTCGCATCTGGCAAAATATTTAATTCTACTATATCCCCTGAGGTTATACTTGTTTGCGCCGAAACACCAGCCGGAATAAAATATTGCATAAGGTTATACATAAACACCGGGAATTCCTTTCTTAAAGGCAAATCGGTATTATGTAAGTCAAAACCCATTACAACAATTTTTTGGCTGTTTTGCTGCCCGGTAACAATTAGAGGTGTTTCCGGGGAAGACAGCACTGTTTGCCCCCAATCAGGGGTTGTAATTTGTTTGGCTTTTAAAACGTCAAATTTTAAATCTCCGATTAGTCTTAAAAGCTGATTTTCCATAACTGAAAGACCGGAAATGTTAACTTCTCCGCCTGTTTGCAAAAGACTGTTGCCCTCTATCGGGTCAAAAACAAGAATATGCCCGTCTTCTGGCATTTTTTCCGGCAAAACACCGTCAAAGACATAAAGATAATAACCAGACAACAAATCAATATTTTCCGGCTCTGTTTTAAATAGCTCTACATTAGGCATCAAAGACAAAACGTTTTCCAAAAAAACATTTTGCTTTGTTACAACAAGCACTTTTTGCACAGGTGCTTCGCTGATATAGCTGTAAAACCCATCGTCCGCTGTCAAATAGTCGGTTTGGGAAAGTTTTACCTCAATGTTTCTAACCCCAGAGGATATTTCCGGGAAGAAAAAATCCTTTTCTGCAAAAGGCTCTATAGTAATATCCTTTAATTCAGCTAAAACCCCGTCGGTGTAAACGCATAGAGTATTACTTGCAGTTTTATTGCTGAAATTTTTAACTTTAGAAAGAATTATTGTCTTATCCTCTTCCAAGGCATAACTAACAAGCGTTACCGCTATATTAGCAACGCTTTGCCCAAATAATACATCTTGTTTTTCAACGCCTTTAAAGCTTAACTTTTTATCTGTAAAAAAATAAACAGATGCTTCACCGTCACGGTGTAAAAGAGAAAGCAGGGACTGAGTAGCTTTTTCGTCAATGCCTGTATAACTTGGCTTTAGCCCTTTTATTTTTTCTATAACTACCTGCTTGTCTGCCGATTCGTTTATGGCGATATACGGAGTTTTCCCAACGGCTACAATGGAAACTTTAGAGCTTGGTGTCATAGAGTTAACAACACTAATCATTTCCTCTTTAGCCTTTTCAAAACGGCTTGGAGAAACATCCGCTGCTTGCATACTTAAAGAGCAGTCCAAAGCAAGGACAGAAATTTGCGCCTCTCCCCGGGCCGTTATATATGGCCCGGCAAGGGAAACAACAAGAAAAAGTGCCGCAGCAATTTGTAAAAACATTAATAAATTGCGTACAAGCTTTTGCCATGGTCTTTCAGACTTTGACAAATCAATGGCACTTTTCCATAAATAAACGCTGGGAATTGTCAGCTCTGTAAATTTTTGTTTAAGCAAATACATAATAATAATGACAGGGATTGAAATTAATCCAATCCACGCCAACGGATTATAAAAATTCATATTAAACCTCTTCGTCGGTAATAAAAACCTTTAATTAAACTGATTCTATTTTAGCGTTTGATTTCAACTTTGTCAAAATATATATAAGAAAGGGGAGACACTTTAAGCCCTGTAACATATTCTTGAACAGCAACAGGGTTTGAATAATAAAACAAAGGAATTATAGGCATATCATTTAAAAGGATTTTTTCCGCTTCGTGGAGAAGTTCATCCCTTGTTTTCTCGTCTTCTTCTTTTTGGGCTTTTATTAAAATTTTGTCGTATTCATTGTTTTTATATCCGGCACTATTGTTTTCGGATTTTGAAAGCCACATTTCCAAAAACGCCGTGGGGCTGTTATAGTCTGCAACCCAGCCGTGCCTTGAAATTAAATAACTTCTTTCATTTCTACGTCTGGAAACGTTAACCCAGTCGTCTTCTACTAGCTCAATGTCTATATTTAAAACGTCTCCCCACATCTTTTGTATTTCTTTTGCAATAACATCATGGCTTGTGCCTTGGTTATATAAATACTCTAAAATAGGGAAGCCTTCGCCGTTTTTAAAACCTGCTTCCTCAAAAAGTCTTCGTGCTTCTTCTGGGTCTCCCTTTTCAGCAAAATATTTTTTAGATGCAAATGTAGTGCCGTCGTAATTTGTGATTTCCGGGGGAATAAATGAAAACGCCGCAACCGTTCCGTCTTTTCTTAACTCCTTTGTAATGCGCTCTCTGTCTATTGCAAGAGATAAAGCCTTGCGAACTTTTTCATTTTGTAAAACCTTTGAGCCAAGGGCGTTTAGTTTTCCGGCTTGTTTAGCATCCATGTTAAGGCTTAAAAAATATGTTCCGGTCATTGGATATGTCTTAACAATATCATCGGAAACGCCTTTTTCGACATAAGCTGCAGGAACGTTTAATGTAACGTCAAATTCCCCGGACAAAAAAGAATTCATCCCGGCAGTTGCCCCTTCAATTTGCCTTATGTCAATATTTTCAAGCAAAACCTCGTCGGGGTTACGGTAATCCACATTTTTGGTTAATAAAATACTCTCCTCGTTCTTGTCCAAAACAACATATTTACCGTTGTAAACGTCGGTTTTGCCCTCTCTCGTGGGGTAATAAACTGGAAGAGCTGTTAGGTTTAAAAAATATTTGACCGGGGCAACAAGCTCCACAACAAGAGTTTTTTCGTCAACAGCCCTAATTCCCACTTTTTCCCCATCTGCTTCCCCTTTATTATATTGCTCTGCATTTTTAATGTAATATAGGAGGTGCGCGTTAGCAGAAGCTGTCTCCGGGTTTAAAACTCTTTTCCATGCATATACAAAATCATTTGCGCTAATGCTTTGCCCGTCGGACCATTTTGCATCTCTCAAATGGAAAGTATACGTCAGCCCCTTATTAGTAACATCGCAAGATTCCGCAACCGCCGGAATCGGCATGTCCTTATCGTCAAGCATATAAAGCCCCTCGAAAACGTTGCAAAGCACAATACCTCCCTCGGTGGTATTGCTTAAAGCTGGGTCAATAGTTTTTACCTTTGCGGCTATATTAAAAACAAGGGTGTCATAAACAATGGCTTCGGGTTCTTTAATTGCTTCAGTTTCAATTTCTTCCGGCGCAGTTTCTGGTTCTTTTTTTACTCCGCAAGCGCATAATGCTAAACTTAACACAATACTTAACGCAAAAAATGTAATAAAGTTCTTCTTCATTGCTAAAGCCCTCCTATTAATTACAACTCCACATGCACTGCCGAATTTATATCGAAAAGATATAGAAAGCATTCATTAAGAGAAAGCCCTGCACTTTTTTGGAGCGCAAGCCTGTAAAGATTAAGCTGGAGCTTGTATCTTTCGATTATATCATTTATATTATGCGTTTTGTCCGATTTATAGTCCACCAAAACTGCACCGCCGTTTTTTTCCGTAAAATAAAGGTCAATTATTCCGTGAACAAGAACTCTTTCATTTGTGTCCTTTAAAAGGTTATCGCTATATATTTCATAAGGGTGAAGCTCCATAACAAATGGAGTTTCCTTAAATATATCCACCGCTTCCCTCATTCTGTCGGCAAGAGAAGAGGTTACAAATTCCTCTATCTTATGCCTTGGTATAAAGTCCGCTTCCTCTCCGGTAAACACTCCCCTTAAAACAAGGCTTTCAATAAGCTGGTTTATAGCTACTAAATCCGTATGTTTATGTACATCAAGGTTTTCCATAACCCTGTGTATAAGAGTACCCAGCCTAGCCCCGGCAACTTTGGTTTCTTTCATAAAATCCGGCACAAGTATATCCGGCTTTTGCTCCAGCCTTATTTCCGTATAGGGGTCTAGCCTTTCCTTTTGATAAATTCGCTTAATTTCTGATATTGAAATTTTTGTAGGGGTTTTCGTCTCTACTATATGGGGATATTGCCAGCTTAATTTTTTATTTATTTGGTTAAAAAGCTCCGTTTCTAAATATTTATGAGCGTTATCCCTCAGCAATAAATAATTTTCGCTCTTTTTAATCTGCCTTGTTTCTTCCGCTTTCGCCATGCTTTCTTTGTTAAGGCAAATCATTTCGCAATCAGCATTATAATAAGCAATTCCGCTTCCATGCCTTAAAACTGCAGGGCAAAGCCAGTCCAAAAAGTTTTTTGCATTTTTCGTAATGTAAGCAGGGAAAAGAGGATTTTTAGAGCTTGCCCACAAATCCCATTTATCCTTTTGTTTGTTAATGTTATTAACGCTTCCAACAAGGTAAAGCCCATCTTTCGCCCTTGTAAGAGCAACATAAAGCATACGCATTTCTTCCGAAAGCCCTTCTGCCGCAATTTTTGCGCAAAGGGCAGAATGCGCAATGGTTTTGGATTTTACACGGTTTTCGCTGTCTATAAACATTGCGCCAAAGCCTAAATCGCCGTGCAAAACAATGTTTTCTCTTAAATCCATTTTATTAAATTCTTTGCCTAAGGAACAAACAAAAACTATAGGAAATTCCAGCCCCTTAGACTTATGTATGGTCATTAATTTAACGGTATTATCATTTTCAGAAATTAATTTTGCTTCTGCCGCCTGAATTTCTGTTTTTTGCAGTTTTTCCATATATTTATTAAAGTGGAAAAGCCCTTTAAAAGTTGTTTTCTCATATGCAACTGCCATTTCCAAAAGCGCCTGCAAATTCGCTTGCCTTACGCTTCCTCCGGGCATAACCCCAGCCATATTAAAATAATTAGTATCGGCATATAAAAAGCTTAAAATCTCGCTTATTGGCATAAAAATTGCTTTTTCTCGCCACTTCTCCAGTTTTTCTATGAATTTCTTAGCTTTTTCGTCTCCGCTTTCTGCGAATTGCAACAAACATTCGTAAAACGGGCAATCCCTGTTTAATTGGCGCACTGCTAGAAGCTCGTCTGGGTTAAACCCAGCAATATGGGAATATAACACTGTAATAAGAGCAACATCCTGTCTTGGGTTGTCTATTACTTGAAGCAGGCTTAACATAGTGGCAACTTCAAGGTTTTTAAAATAACTTTGCCCTGCATCAGTTAAAAGAGGAATACCGCTTTCCGAAAAAACATTAGTAAAGGCTTCTCCAATGCCTTTAACGCTTCTTGAAAGTATTACAATATCTTTTAGCTCCGCCCGTCTGTAACTTCCTGTGCGTTTATCCCTTATGTAAAGGGGGGTTGCCCCCTCGGTAATTTCTTTTATTTGGTTAACAATAATTCTAGCTTCGGTTTCCGCTTTTGAAAGCTCCTCAATTTCGTTTTGCTCCTCTGAAATTTGAACTTCTAATTCGTCCTCGCCGCTTTCCTTATATGCTATAAACAGCTTAACATCTCCAGGTACATTTTTGCCCCCGTCATTATCCGGCATTTGCGCCCCGGGGTAAAGAGCGGCGTTTTCGTCATAACTTATGTCCCCCACTGCCTCGCATATAATCTGGCTGAACAAAAAGTTAATAAACGAAATAACAACAGGGCTTGAACGGAAGTTTTTAGATAAATCTATTTTCCGGCAAGGGCTGTTTTCTTCTTTTGAATACTCATTGTATTTCTTTATAAAAATTTCCGGGTTTGCCCGGCGGAATTTATAAATGCTTTGCTTAATATCCCCAACCATAAAGCGGTTTCCGGGATTTTCCCTTGATATTAAAGAAAGAATCAATTCTTGGGAAGCATTAGAATCCTGATATTCGTCTGTCATTATTTCAACAAACTTTTGCGAAAGCTCTAAAGCCGCTTTTGAGGGCACAGGGTTTTCCGGCGTTGATGAATCGTCAAGAAGAATGCTAAGGCAAAAATGCTCTAAGTCGTTATAATCCGCAATGTTTCTTTCTCTTTTGGCTAACTGGTACTCCTGCTTAAATTCCTTTACAACAGAGCATAACACCTCTAAAGGTCGATACATGGCGTTAAGTTGCAGTGTTAAGTCATCAGGGGGCATAGAAAAAAAGTCCTCAATTAACTTTACAAAGGCTTTTTTAACGTCGTTATCTCTTATTGCTTTTGCCCTTGTTTTATATTCCTCAAAAACTTCGTTTTTAGGCTTTTTTCGGGATAACTGCCCAAATGAGAAGTTTTGAAAAGTTTCGTACATTTTTTCAAAGCTTACGTCTGCGTTTATAACATTAGTAAGTATTGCTAACTGATCCTTATCTATAATAAGAGTTTCAATATATTGAGATGGTCCATTAGGCAAATAAGCAATTTCCAAAGCTTTGTCCGCCGAGCCCCTTATACTTTCAAGCCTTAAAGCTATTTCATCTTTTATTATTTTAAACCAAGGGGTTTTTTCAACTGCTTCAACATCCTTGTAATACAAAAGCTTATCATCAAGCCATTCCTCACCCCATGTTAAATTACTTATAAATTCATAAACCTTTAAAACCGTTTCAGAAAGCCCTTTGTCGCTGGCTTTCGCCCCGCCTAAGCAGTCTGCAAGCTTAAAAAATTCTTCGCTTTCTTCTCCATAACGCCTTTCAAGAATTTGCTCCAAAATTTCTGCTTTAAGCAACGACGATTCAGCATTATCCGCAATTTTAAAGTTAGGCTCAATGTCCTGCAAAAAGAAATATTTTTTTATAACATAAGAGCAAAAGGAATGTATTGTGCTTATGGAAGCTTTGTTTACCAAAAGGGTTTGCCTATGTATATTGTCGTTTTCCGGCTCTTCTTCCTGCCTTTTTATAAGAGCGGCTTCAATACGCTCTCTCATTTCAGAAGCGGCGGCGTCTGTAAACGTAACAACTAAAAGCCTGTCTATATCAACAGGCTCAATCTCTTTATCCCCTGTCCTTGGGGCAATGTAAGACATTATGCGCTCCACCAAAACGGCGGTTTTACCAGAGCCTGCCGCCGCAGACACAAGTAAATCGCATTCTTTTGTATTTATTGCACTTAACTGTTCGTTAGTAAAATCCATAATAAAAACTCCAAAATTAATTCAATTTATAACTAATTATAGTCTATATCGGCAATAGCCGCAATAAGTGTAATAATTATTTAATTTACATAAGAATAAATATATGTTAGTATAATTTGTATTGTAAATATTAATTAACGGAGGTTATTTGATGAAATCTAAAATTTTGTTTGCATCAGTCGCTTATGACAAATATGACCCAGACTGCACCTTACCATCAAAATTTGATAGAATGATAGATAAAATGGGTTTGGAAGAAAGGGTTAAAGGCAAAAAAACAGCTATTAAAATGCATTTAGGCAGAGACATTGGTTTTACAACAATTCATCCTCTTTTTGTGAAAAAGCTTGTAGACAAGCTTAA
This sequence comes from uncultured Eubacteriales bacterium, assembly GCA_964545475.1. Taxonomy (GTDB): domain Bacteria; phylum Bacillota; class Clostridia; order Lachnospirales; family JAISER01; genus CAZJGG01. The sequence continues at coordinate 75,451 of CAZJGG010000004.1, forward strand.
AAGCTACGGGGCAAATGTTTTTATAACTGACCAGGAAATTGCCGGAGCAAAAAACAGAGGTTATACAGAAGATTTATTGGGTTGCCCAATTGTTCACACATGTGGTCTTTTCGGCAAATATTATTATGAAAAGAATGTTGATTTTAAAAAGCTTCAAAACGTAGACGTTGCAGGGCACATTTACGACTGCGAATTTATGATTGACTTATCCCATGTAAAAGGTCACGGTTCTTGCGGCTTCGGCGGTGCTTGTAAAAACATTGCTATGGGCTGTGTAACAGACAGAACAAGACACCAAATTCATGGTCTTGAAGGCTGGGTTGTTTGGGACGAAGACCTTTGCACAAACTGCGAACAATGTGTTAAAAGCTGCGCAAGGCAAGCTTGCACTTTTAAAGAAGGCAAGTTCGAGATTTTCTCTCACCACTGTACATTTTGCCAACACTGTGTAAAAGTTTGCCCAACCGGCGCTGTTAAAATGGATACCAGCAACTTTGAAGATTTCCAAAAAGGCATGGCTATTACAACAAAAGAAGTTATAGACTGCATTGGAAAAGAAAATGTTTACTACATTAACTTTTTAACAAACATAACAGCCCTTTGCGACTGTTGGGGATTGTCCACTCCGTCACTTGTGCCGGACATCGGCATAATGTCCTCCGACGACATTGTGGCAATTGAAAGAGCTTCTATGGACAGCGTTAAGCTTGAAAACCTTTTGCCAAACAGCATTCCGGAAGGTATGAAACTTGGCGATTCCGGCACGTTGTTTGAACGTCTTCACGGCAAAGACCCATTTATTCAGTTAAGAGAGCTTGAAAAAGTTGGGCTTGGAACACAAGAATATGAAATTGAAGAAGTAAAATAATAAAAAATTCTTTCATATTTTATAATAATATGTTATCCTCTTACTATATTAATAGTAGGAGGTTTTTTATGAAAAAAATAGTTACAGCATTACTTACACTATTTGCACTTCAACTAATGACCATCTCATATGTATACGCAAATTACGACACCAACGATGTTAACGTTATTAACTCAATCATTGAAAACAACGGTTTAATTGCTGAAGAAAACAAGCCGGAATCATGGGATTTTGTAACGTGGAATGGGGAAAACCCAAATAGAATTGTTGTTTTGAGTTTAAATAACAAAAGTTTGGTAAATTCGCTTGATGTATCCGGGCTTTCCTCTTTGCAAGAGCTTGACTGCATAAACAACAACATAACAGGTCTTAATGTATCCGGGCTTTCTGCTTTGCAAACGCTTCAATGCCATGACAATCCTCTAA
>CAZJGG010000005.1:0-15272 GCA_964545475.1 uncultured Eubacteriales bacterium
GTCGACAGCCTGCGGAACGCATACAATGCGTTCCCTACAAAATGGCATCAAAGGGCGTGTTGAAATTTTCCAAATAAGGATTATTCAACACGCCTTTTGATTATATTCCCACAATTTGCGGCAAAAACCGCCGTAAATTGTCGCTCATAACATGAGAATTGCTCCGCAATTAAGCCGCTAAAGCGGCTTTTCGACTTCGTCGAACTCATGTTAAAGTATATTGGCAGGGGTATTGCGCAAAAAAAGAGCGATTAAAACAAAAAATGGCTGTCGACAGCCATTTTTTGTTTTAATTTCTAATTTTTCCTTGCAACGCTTATAGGTTTATCTTTTTCTTTCTTGTTTTGCCACCATTCAACAACTTTAAATTTCACCTTAACAGAAGCGTTATTTTCGGTGTTTTTAAGTTGAATCAATTCGTATTCGTCTGTAGATAATGCGTTTTTAAACTGCTCCTTAGTGCTGTCGGAAAGGGTTTGTTTTGCCGCATCCACGTAACACAATGGGGGATACATTACACACCACCAGTTGCTTCCCTCGGCTTCACCAATGTCTATTGTTAACGCATTATAAACCCCGGCCGGAATTACAATATCGCCGTATTGTTTTGTAGGAAAGTAAGTGTTGCCGATTTGGGCGGTTACAGTATAGTTATAACCTAACTGGGCGATTTTCTCTTTTGCACATTCTTCAATTTCATTAAGCCTTAAAAACAAAATGTCTTCAGATTCTTCAACGCTGTCAGTGTTTCTAAGCTCTGTTTGAAATTTATCTAAAATTTCATTTTTAACAGCAAGTTTTAGCTGCTGGTCTTTTACGGAATCACTGTTAGCTCTTACGTGAAACCGGATTACATTTTTAGCAATATCGTTTACAACTCTTTCAGAATAAGCTCTTGTAACAAAACCTGTTGTTACAGTAAAAGCAAGCCCCAATAAAAACGCCGCTAATATTATTTTTCTTTCTTTTACAATACATTTTTTTATAGTATATAAAAATTCCATAATCCGATTTCCCCTTTATAAAATATCCTTATATAGGTAGAATAACCTGGATTATGGAATTATATACAGAAATTACAAAATTATTTGTTCAGCCCATATGGTCTTATCAATATGTTCATGCAAAAACGAATCAAAGTTGCTTATATCGCTTGCGTATATTTTATGTTTAGGGTTTGGTGAGTTGCTTAACAAATTTTTCTCGGCTAATTCTTCCTTTAGCATTAAAGCGCATTTATATGCCGGATTAATAATATTTACTTTTTCGCCTGTAACTTTTCTTATTGCTTTTTCCATTAATGGATAATGAGTACAGCCTAAAAGCAAAGTATCAATTTTATTAAAATCACAGTCCACCATATATTTTTTGGCTTCTTCGTAAGCTTCATGGGAATTTGCAAGCCCGGCTTCCACAATGGATACAAAGTTGGGGCAGGCAATATCTTTAACTTCTAGGTTTTCATTTTTTTCCAGAACTAAACGTTTGTGCATTCCGCTGTCAACGGTAGCTTTTGTAGCCAGCAGACAAACGGAGCTGTGAGCTTGCTCATAAACCGCTAAAACCCCGGCATATAAAACATCAATAATGGGTATGTCAAAATTATTTTTAAGAATATCAAGGCAAGTTGCACTCATAGTGTTGCAAGCTACCACCATTGCCTTTACATTTTGTTGCATTAAAAACTGTGCAATTTCCATTGCATACACGGCCAGCGTTTCTTTATCCTTATTGCCATAAGGGGCACGCCTGCAATCCCCAAAATAGCAAATTTCTTCATTGGGCATTAGCTTAATTATCTCTTTTGCAACAGTAAGCCCCCCGACACCGGAGTCAAAAACGCCAATCGGTCTTAAATCCATAATTACCTCATAATTTTATTTATTTGAATCTTTATTATAAATATTATTCCCATTGCTGTCAATTGCTACAACAACAGGGAAATTTTCAACATAAAGCTTGCGAATTGCCTCTGTACCTAAGTCGTCAAAAGCTACTACTTCCGCGCTTCTTACGCATTTTGAAAGCAAAGCCCCGGCGCCACCTATTGCCGCAAAATATACCCCTGTAAAATTTTTCATTGCAGAGATTACGCCTTCGTCACGTAAGCCTTTACCAATCATGGCTTTTAAGCCTTTTTCAATAAGTTTTGGTGAATATGCGTCCATTCTGCCGCTTGTTGTTGGCCCTATTGAACCGATAACATGTTCCGGCTTATTGGGGCATGGGCCTGCATAATATACTACTTGCCCATTAAAATCAAAAGGAAGTTCTTCGCCATTGTCGATTAATTGAACAATTCTTTTGTGGGCCGCGTCTCTTGCGGTATAAATATCTCCTGTTATATATGCAATATCGCCGCATTTTAAGTCTTTAACAACCTCGTCTGTAAGCGGGGTTTTAATTTGTTTGCTCATATTTTTATCCCCCCTATAAAATTACCGTCTTGTGACGGGTTACGTGACAGCCAATGTTAACAGCTACAGGAAGCCCTGCAATATGGGTGGGGTAAGCGTTTATATGAACCGCCATGGCAGTAAGCCTTCCGCCGAAGCCGGCTGGACCAATATTAAGCTTATTAATTTCTTCAAGGAGTTCTTGCTCCAAATTGTTGTAATATTCGCTTGTGTTTTTTGTGCCTACATCTCTTAAAAGGGCTTCTTTTGCAATTAAGGCGCACTTCTCCATTGTGCCGCCAATGCCCACGCCTACAATAATTGGAGGGCAAGGGTTTGGCCCTGCAAGCTTAACAGTTTCAATAATAAACTTTTTAACTCCTTCAAGCCCTGCGGAGGGTTTTAACATAACAAGCCTGCTCATGTTTTCACTGCCGAAACCTTTTGGGGAAACTGTAATTTTGATTTTGTCCCCTTGGGTAATAGATACATGAATAACCGCTGGGGTGTTATCCTTTGTGTTTACTCTTTCAATAGGGTCTCCCACAACGGATTTACGTAAAAAACCTTTTTCGTAACCCTGTTTTACCCCGGCATTAATGGCATCATAAAAGCTTCCACCGGTAATATGAACGTCTTGACCGATTTCCGCAAAGATAACTGCCATTCCTGTGTCTTGGCAAATAGGGATGTTATCTTTTTCGGCAATTTCAGCATTATCGAGAAGCTTTTGCAAAACGTCTTTGCTTAATTCGTCTTTTTCTAAAGAAATGCCGTCTTTAAAAGCTTTTTCAATGTCTTTGCCGATATTAATGTTTGCGCTTATACAAAGCCCGGCAACTGCTTCTGTTATTTCTTTACAGCTTATCTCTCTCATTATATTTTATCACCCGAAATTTTATTCAAATCGTTTTCATCAAAATCCCTGTCACTTACAAGACCAACAAGGCAGTAAACCTTGTCTCGCCAGTCGTACTTAATCTCCGGAAGAAGATGAAAATTTACTATTTCACTTGTGTTACGAACATGAATTCTTGGACCTTGGCAGTCCAAAATATCAGATTCTCCCACTTTAATGTGGTTTTCATCATAATAGCTAACTTGAAGTCCGTCATCAATAATTTTTTTAACTCTTTCCTGCAAATCGGGAATATCAAACCCCGGCTCTTCATCGAAGCTCATAACAAATCCGCCTCGAACGTCACTTCTGTAAAGTTTTCTTGCCATGTTGTGTTGGCGTTGTAAAACCATTGTTGTTAAATCTTCTGCTGTGTGAGCCATTTTCCTGTTTTTTAAGGAATGGAAAACAATATCATATATATCTTTTGGCAATGGGCCAAAAATATTAGGCTTTGTTACAATTATTTCTTCGCCGATGCCAATCATTAAATCGGCGTTAATGCCTAAAAATGGGTATAAAAGGTCAAAATGCTCAATAATAACCCGTCGTCCCTGCCTTAATGCGCCTTTAACAAAGTCTACAATTTCAAACATTTGAGTAAAAGCCATTTGAAAACGCATATCCATATGATATGTAATATCTTTATAGGTAAAGTCTAAGTCTCTTCTAACCTGCATTATTTTGCTGGCATCTATGTTGTCGTCGTCGTTGGCAAGGTTAAGCCCCGGGAACATTCCTCGTATAATAAGGGATTTTCCGCTTCCTGCATCCCCAACTATACCGATTAGCCTATCGCTGTGCTTTAAATGCCTTTGGGTAAGGGTGTCTCCTAACTGCAAAAGGCGTTCCCTTCCCCTGGGGGCGAAATACATTGCATAAATAAGCTGTTGTCTTATATTTTGCATGGCATTAACTCCTTCAAGACTTCTATTTCTTAAAAACTCTATTTTGATTTTTTTGAATTAAGTTTGGCTCAGAAGTCCAATTTTTATCTAGAACTGATCCACTAAAAAATCGCCGTTGTTCATTGGACTTTTGCATATACATATCCTCGTCTGGATAATAACAAGTATCTTCTTTTTCTCTTGTTCCCACATCAAGAATAACTAAATTTTCTTCGCTAGAATTATAAAATGTATGAGCGATGTTTTTTCCGGTTGGCTTTGCAAAAAAATCACCACTTTTTACAGGATATTCTTTATCGTTTAGCCTAACAGTTCCCTTACCTGAAATAATCATAAAAAACTCTTCCTGCTGTGAGTGGCTGTGGTATTTTGTACTATACGCCCCGGGTGGAACTAAATCAATGTTTACATAAATTTTATCACTACCGCTGGCAAGGCCTAATGATTTTGTGACCAAACCAAGAGAATCTTGCCATATAAATTCTTGCGAAAGTGTTTCTGTATTTAATATTTCCATCAATTCTCTCCTTTGTTGTGCCTGAGGAATTCCTAATATTAACTATACTTTCTCATCAAACCAATCATCTTCCCATTTTATCGTGGTTGTATCGATGTATTCCCATGTTCTTGGTATTATTTTTTGTTTCTGATAACATGGTCATGAAAATGAGATTGCCATATTGCCGTAGGGAACGCATTGAATGCGTTCCGTTTTTTAAACGATTAGATTTGCAGGGAAGCCAATCGGAACGCATACAATGCGTTCCCTACATATCGCCATTTACTAAACACTCTCTAACTTCACTTTTAGCTTTGCATAATATGGAAGACCATCTTTCATAATCATTTCCGGCTCTCCGCTTATTAATGGCTTTGCATATTTTATAAAATCCGCTGTAACAAAATGGTCATCTGTCATCCATTCAAGAGGGAAGTATTTTTCTTTATTACATATTTGGGAAACGTCATGGAGTGATGTAACTATTTTGTAATTGCCGTTTTCGTCATATTCACGGTTAAAGCAAACCATTTTAGCGGTTTCTCCGCTTAACGCATGTTTAACGGATTCTTCTCCGGCAGTAATGCTTTCAGTAAAGTCCATAAGAGAACGGAAATGCCCTGCACTTCTTTGAAGAACGTTTAACTCAACAGTTCTGTATTTAGCTTTAATGGTTTTTTCAAGCTGGTGGTGTAAAACCTGGGCGCAACCGCTTAATGCCGCATGTCCGAAAGAGTCTCTTTCAACCTCATGCTCGCCTTCGCAAACAAAACGCCCGTTTTCAAAGCGTATACCCTCTGAAACTGCTATAGTAAGTGAAACCACTTTTTTAAGCCTGTCCTTAACGTCTTCAATAAATTTGTCCATGTTAAAAACCACTTCTGGCAAATAAATCATAAGCTCATCATGGTTATCATCTAATAAAGAAAACGCCGCTGCTGCTGTAAGCCAGCCTGTATGCCTGCCCATCATTTCTACGATTGTAATAGTTGGCTTATTGTATGCATGGCTGTCTAAAATCACTTCTCTAAGGCTTGCAGCAATGTATTTTGCCGCAGATCCGTAACCGGGGGTGTGGTCTGTAAGGACAAGATCATTATCCACTGTTTTGGGTACACCCATAATTTTTATATCTATTCCTTTTTCAGCAGCATATCGGCTAAGCTTGCCTACAGTGTCCATAGAGTCGTTACCGCCTATGTAAAAGAAGTATCCTATATTATATTTGTCAAAATTTTTAAATATTGCTTCTATAGATTCTAAATCAGTTTCTTTTAATTTAAAACGGCAAGAACCCAAAAAAGCTCCTGGTGTGTGTTTAAGACGCTCAAATTCTTCATTTCCCCTTAAATAATCAAGGTTTACAAGTTCCCCTTTTATAAGCCCCTCTATACCATGATAAAGCCCATAAACTTTTTCAATTTTTTCAGATTCAAAAGCTGTCTTAATTACCCCATATAAGCTTGCGTTTATAACCGCTGAAGGCCCGCCTGACTGACCGACTGCAATGTTTTTCATCATACCAATTCCCCATTTCAAATGTTGTTGTATTATTTTACATTAAATTAAAATATAAGACAATATTTATTTGAATTTTTGTTTATTTGTTCCAAAAAGTGTCAATAATAAAGGCAATTGGAGGTGTTTAGATGAATAATTTAACAAAAGGTTTAGTAATTGTATTTGTTTGTGTTGCTGTTTGCTTGGTAGGGGCGATTATCGGATATAGTATTATTACAAGTGATAAAAATGAAAGCTTAGCAAAGGTAGAAGAAGAGAGTAATGTTTTGGTTTCAGCGGTTAACCCCTTGACCATAACGCAAAAAGATGACAGTCATGTAAAGACAATTTTACCACATACTTTAATGGTATATGAATATGTATATAAAGACGACGGAGCTATGGAAGTTGCCGAAGAAACTGCCCCATATTTTATGCTTAACATGAACGAAGAAAAGCTTAAGGAAAGATTTGAGGATTGGGAAGTTATTACATTTTCTCCGGAGAAGGTTGTAATGCGCAAAACAATTGATGGCATAAGTGACCAGCATTATGTTGTAAGCGTGCAAGACGGGTATATAACCGTTTTTTATCAAAACCCTGTAAATGGGACGACTTTAAAGGAAGTAACAGAGACACCCATAAGCTCTTTAAGCGAAGACGACAGGTATATGCTTGAACAAGGGGTATTAGTTAGCGGTGAGGAAGAGCTTATAAGAATTTTAGAAGATTACAGTTCTTAGAACCTGTATACAATAAGCTGTTACCCGCCTTTGAAAGCGATTATTCCGCCATTCTTTGTTGCGGCGGCTTGCCATAATTAGCTCTATTATGCCTTAGAGGCTGTTTAGAATCTCCATTCAGCCGTATTTTTGGTTATTTTTTCGTTATTCTACGTCAGCGTGAAACGCCCATACCTTGTTCAATATGAACGTTCCACGCTTCCTTGCCTAAGTGCCTGTTCAAAGTCTCGCTTTTAGTGGATTTTCGAGCAAATTTTTTTAGGCAACCGCTAAAGCGGTATCTTATTGCAAGGAAGAGGTGAACGTTCATACTACGATAAGTATGGGCGTTTGCCTCTGACGCAGTAATTAAGAAAATTTGCCGAAAAGACATTGAAATGGAGACTTTGAACAGGCTCTAACAAAAAAATCACTCAAAAATTCGCCTAAAGCGAGATTCTAAACAGCCTCTTAGCCAACCCGCCGCGAATGGCGAAAAATCGCTGTTTCAAATTCGTGCAACCCATTATTGAATACAGGTTCTTAGAATTTCCAATTGCAAAAAACGTTTCGAGAAATAATATTTTTTGTGCAACATTTTATAGCGAAAAAGGTAAATAAAAAGCGATTTTGAAATTTGAATAAAAAACATTTGTTAAATATTTTAAGTTTGTGAACACTTTTTTAAAGTTTTCTGCTATAATTATAACCGTGAAAACCCCCAATATTTTCACACTACAGTATGTTGTAACCCCCCAATAATACAACGGCTGTAAACCCCATAAAAATACCTTCTCTTTATCGAAAAGGGCAGTCGAATTGACTGCTTTTTTCATTTTCAAAAACCTTTCCATTACTTGCATTATGAATTTGTTTTCTTTTTTGATATAATTAATTAAAAAGGGGGAAAACGTAATGCCAGTACAATTCCAGATTATTGCTTCCATTTTATTTATTGGTCTAATTCTTTACTTTGCATTCAGACAAACCAGAAAAGCGCCTGTTAAGTCAGGGGTGCACATGGAATTTGTTGACGTTAATGAAAGTGATTGCATTAAGTGCACCTTACAGGATGTTGCAGGGAACGAAGAAGCAAAGGAATGTGTTGAAGATATTATTGATTATATGAAAAATCCCGACAAATATCAAAAATACGGCGCAAGAGTGCCGAGAGGTGTTATTTTTTATGGTCCTCCCGGAACAGGAAAAACATTAATGGCAAAAGCAATTGCCGGGGAAGCGGAAGTTCCTTTTTATGCCGTTTCTGGTTCAGATTTTGTGCAGATGTATGTAGGGGTTGGGGCAAACCGAATAAGAGAGCTTTTTAAAAAGGCAAAACATAAAGGTAAAGCTGTAATTTTTATTGATGAAATTGATGCCCTTGGCAAAAAAAGAGGTTCAAGTATGCAAGGGGGCAACGACGAAAGAGACCAAACTTTAAATGCTCTTTTAACGGAAATGTCCGGTTTTAAAGGAAACGAAGGGGTTGTTATAATTGCGGCAACCAACAGAATAGACACACTGGACGAAGCACTTTTGCGTCCGGGCAGATTCGACAGGCTTGTGGAAATTGGCTTGCCGGACATACACACAAGGCTTTCCATACTTAATTACCATGCTAAAAATAAGCCTTTGGCAAAAGGTATTAATTTAAATGACATTGCAAAAGAAACTGTATTTTTCAGCGGCGCAATGCTTGAAAATTATTTAAACGAAGCCGCCATTTTAAGCGCAAAAAGCGGCAAGGAATTTATTGAGAGAGAAGAGCTTGAAAAAGCCTATTTTACAATAATTGCCGGAAGTGAAAAGAAGAAAAGAAGCGCAAGCTTTGAAAAAGAAAAGCAAATTACTGCATATCATGAAGCGGCACACGCCCTTGTAACAAAATTGTTAACACCAGAAAATATTATTTCAAAAGTTACTATAATCCCAAGCACAAAAGGGGCAGGGGGCTTTTGTATAAATATTCCCGAGGAAAAGCTATTTTACACAAAACAGGATTTGCAAAAGCAAATTATGGTTAATGTTGCAGGAAGAGCTGGGGAAGAGCTTATTTTCGGAGAAAACTTAATAACCACCGGGGCAAGCAACGATATTGAAAAGGCTACTGCTATTGCTTACGATTATGTCGGGAAATACGGCATGGGAGAAAACACCGGACTATTAAACCTTGCAAAATTTAAGTTTAAAGACGAAGCGTATATTTTAAGAGAGTGTTCCGCACTTATAGACAAACTTTATTGCGATACAAAAACGTTATTAGAAACAAACATGGAAAAGCTTCATAATATTGCCAACGAATTAATCGACAAAGAAAGCCTAAACGAAGCCGAACTTAAAAAAGCGGCGGGTATGTAGAAAAAATCAGGGAGCGCAAGTATATTTGCGCTCCCTTTTATCAATCATGCTCTAATACAATTTATCAGCCACAGATAAAGAGGTTAAATCTTTGTTGCGTTTTGAAACCTCAAATGTTTGTTTAAAATATTAATGATTCACGCACTTTTAATGATTATTATATCCACCTTTTAAATTGGAAATATACTCCTTAACCGATAAAAGCTGTATTTAATTGCGCAAAAAACCTGCAGAGAAGTGGGACTTTTATTGATCATGGAGTATTAAACACTGGGTCTTAATATATACTAGCATTAAATTTAATTAAATAAAAGATTAATAAAAAAATTATTTTTTATTAAAAAAAATATTGAAAATTATTTTCTTTTATGTTATAGTGAATTTAACAAGTTTGACAAATACATATTTTATCAAGCTATATTTTTAGCTATTATGTACATGGTGGAAATAAGAGGTGATAATGTGAGTTTGAACAAATTAAAAGGCGGTTTAATTGTATCTTGTCAAGCTCTTCCAAATGAACCATTACATAGCTCCTTCATTATGTCAAAAATGGCAAAAGCTGCTTGTCTCGGTGGTGCTGTTGGTATCAGAGCTAATAGTACTGAAGATATAACTGCAATAAAAAAAGAAGTTAAAATTCCTATTATTGGTTTAGATAAACAGGTTTATAAAGACAGCATTGTATTTATAACACCTACTATAAAAGAGGTAGATGGGCTTGTTGAATGCGGAGCTGATATTATAGCGACTGATGCAACAAATCGTATTAGGCCTGACGGTAAAAATCTTCAACAATTTTTTATTGAAGTTAAACAAAAATATCCTAATAAAATATTTATGGCGGATTGCTCTACTTATGAGGAAGGTATATATGCAGCTTCAATAGGGTTTGACATTGTTGGTACAACATTAAGCGGATATACAGAAGAAACAAAAAATGTTAATCTTCCAAATATTGAATTAATGAAAAGTCTGGTTAGTAATTTAGATATACCTGTAATTGCAGAAGGGGGAATTTGGTCACCAGAACAATGTAGAGAAGCAATGGAAACTGGTGTATTTGCTGTAGTTGTTGGAACTGCAATAACAAGGGTTATGGAAATTACTAAAAGGTATGTTAATGCAATATATTAAAATTTGTTTTTATGCTAAAGAATATTTTGGGTATTATTTACCCTTAAAATATTAAAAATTTAAAGGAGGCTACAAATATGAAAAAGATGGCATTATTGATATTAGCGTTGTTTTTAACTCTGACAGCTTGTACTCCAAAAACATCTCAGACTACATCGGATGCAGGTAATACAGGGAATTCTGGTCAAACAGATGCACCACCTGAATCATCTGGTACTGAAAACGGGGATGTAACTATTACATTTTGGAATTTTCCAAACTGGAGACCAATTGATGAGACACCGGGTGTTTATGAAAGACAAATGGCAGACGCTTTTGAAGCAAAAAATCCTGGGATAAAAGTTAATGTTGAAATGTTAAGCTTTGATTCCGGCCCTGAAAGAATTACAACGGCAATTGCCGGGGGGACTGCACCAGACATAATATACGATTCACCAGGCCGTATTATAACATGGGGTAATGACGGTGTATTAGCTCCTTTAAACGATATGTTTACACCGGACTTTACATCAGATGTTTCTGAAAGTATACTTAACGCTAGCAAAAGCGGAGATAACTATTGGATGTATCCAACACATTCAGCTCCATTTATGATGGCATTTAATAAAGGTATGTTAGAAAAACACGGCTTACTTGATATGGTTAACTTAGAAGGCGATAGATCTTGGACTCTTGAACAATATGATGCATTGTTAAAAGCTCTTAAAGAAAAAGGAGAGCAAGGAGCAGTATTTTTCTGTTCAACACAAGGCGGAGACCAAGGAACTAGAGCATTTCTTGCTAACTTGTATGGCGGCGCAACAATTAAACCAGACCTTTCAGAATATACTATGAATGATGAAAAATATGTTGCGGCATTAGAATATGTTAATAATGCTATTAAAGAAGGTCTATTGTTAAACGGTAGTGCAAGTGATGGAACTGCTGCTATTGATGAATTTGCTTTAGGCAGAGTTTCTCATACAATTTTATTTTCACCAGGCTTAGTACAAGTTAAGGCAGACCTTCTTGAACAATCAGGAACAGAACCTTTATTTTTACCTTTCCCTAACCCTAATAAACCAGAGCTTGAATTTTTAGTTGGCGGACTTTGTATTTTTGATAATAAAGATGCAGCAAAAATTGAAGCTTCAAAGAAATTTATTGACTTTATTGCAAACGACCCAGAATGGTCACGTAAAAATGTTGAAGCTACAGGTTCTTTCCCTGTAAGACAATCTGTTACAGGCATTTACGGTGATGATAGCATTATGGCATATAATGAATCCATGTCAAAATATTATGCTACTTATTACAATACTGCTCCTGGTTTTGCGGAAATGCGTCAAGCATGGTTTCCAACATTACAAGCTGTTTTGGGTGGAGAAAAAACTCCTAAACAAGCGCTTGATGATTTTGTAAAAATTGCAAATGAAACTTTGAAAAAATAACTAACATAGCTATTGGAAAAAAATAAACAACAGCTATGTCAAATTTCTCTAATAGACTTCTTTCAATACTCATGCTTCCGCTTTGTAGCAAAAACTATGGCAGCGAGTTTTGAAAGAAGTCTAATATTTATCAAGTTATTTTACTTTTTTAAGAAGGCGGGGGATAAAGTGAGTGAAATAAAAAAAGCAAATAACCATAAGGATATTCAATTTAATGCTAGAATTAAAAGAAATTTAACATTAAAACAGACAATTGTATCTTACTTATTTTTAGCACCGGCGCTTATATTTTTTGCAGCATTTGTAGCCTTTCCGATTATACAAGGAGTATATACAAGCTTTTTTAATTATTCGCTGAGAAACTTTGACTTTATAGGATTTGGTAATTATAAAAGACTTTTCTCAGATGAAATCTTCTTAAAATCGCTTTGGAATACTCTTCTATTAGTAGTTGGGGTTGTTCCAATAATATTGGTTTTTTCAATTTATGTTGCAGATACAATATATAAAAAACATGCAATAACACGTTCCTTTTTTAGAGCAGTGTTTTATCTTCCGGTTGTAACTGGTGCTGTTTCTGTAACAGTTGTTTGGAAATGGATATTTGACCCTATAAGCGGTATTTTAAATTATTTATTAAAAGCAGCAAATATCATTGATGCACCTATCATGTGGCTTGGGGATAAACGCTATGCACTTATTGCAATTATTTTAGTTCTTTTAACAACGTCTGTTGGGCAACCTATCATACTTTATGTTGCATCTTTAGGTAATGTACCGGAAAGTTATATAGAAGCGGCGCAAATTGACGGTTGCACCGAATGGCAGGTTTTTACTAAAATAAAATGGCCTTCTTTAATGCCTACGACATTATACATTGTAGTAATATCAACAATCAATTCATTCCAATGCTTTTCACTAATTCAGCTTTTAACTTCAGGCGGTCCAAACTATGCAACATCAACTGTAATGTATTTAGTTTATGAAAAAGCTTTTAGATTAGGTGAGTTTGGTTATGCTGCATCTATGGGGGTTGTTTTAGCAATTGTTATTGGAATTTTCTCAATTGTGCAATTTAAGATTTTTGGCAAAGATGTGTCATATTAGGGGGGATAATAGTGAAGAAAAATGAACAGAAAATACATAAAGTAATAAATTTTATAAGCTTAGCTTTTTTAAGCCTTCTAACTTTCTTCTTTATTTTTCCATTTTATTGGGTTGTGACAGGTGCTTTTAAATCTCAAAAATCCACAGTACAACTTCCTCCAGAATGGTTTCCGGCTTCACTTACGTTAGAAAACTGGGATAAATTATTTAGAAACCCAGCCTTTGAATGGTTTTTAAATAGCAGTATAATATCTTTTGCAACAATGTTATTAGTTTGTATAACAGCAACGTCAGCCGGATATGTTTTAGCAAAAAAGAGCTTTATTGGTAAGACAACCGTGTTTGCTATTTTTGTCGCGGCTATGGCTTTACCTAAGCAAGTTGTTTTAGTTCCGCTTGTGCAGTTAGTAGCTTCTTGGGGGTTTCATGATAATATCATTGCTGTAATACTTCCGGCAGTAGGTTGGCCGTTTGGCGTTTTCTTAATGAAACAATTTTCTGAAACCTTGCCAAATGAGCTTTTAGAGGCTGCAAGTATAGATGGTTGTTCTGAAATAGGAATATTTATAAAAATAGTTACGCCCCTTGTTAAACCAGGAATTGCCGCACTAGCGATTTTTACATTTATTCAAGCATGGAATGATTATTTCTTACAACTTATTATGCTGCAAAGCAGATCAAACTTAACATTACCTCTAGGCGTTGCAACTTTGCAACAGGAGTTTGCAACAAATTATGGCGTTTTAATGGCTGGGGCAACATTTGCAGCTATACCTATCGTTACTGTTTTTATAGCTTTCCAAAAGTATTTTACACAGGGCATTACAATGGGAGCAGTTAAAGGGTAGATAAGGATTTTAAGCTTAAAAAAACAAAAGGTATAATCACTCTTACTTAATTAAGAGGGGTTATACCTTTTACTTTTACCAAATAAAATGCCTTTGAACAGGATCTTATTAATCTTCGTTTATAATACGTAGAGGGGCGGAAAAACCTATTTTAGAGGTGGCTTTTGTTCTTATAAAAACCGCCTGCCCGTCTTCAATTTTTACATTACTTATTTCCGGCTTTGAAACGGACTTCCATTTTGTTAGCCTGGTGTTTATTAAATCGTCTGTTGTTGCGTTTTTGTCTGCTACGGCGTATTGCAAGGTTTTTATGTTTACGCCTTCACCTGGGGATAAAGTGAGGTTTATGCCCTTTGCGCCTAGTGCAAATGAAACGGAAACATTAGGAGCTTCCGGGGAAACAAGGGTTTTTGCGCCTTTGGTCGGAAGAGAAGACGGAAGGAATTCGTCTAACTTTGCTCTTATGAAAACTAAGTCGTTTTGTTGTGCGGATACATTTTTTGCCATAGGTTTAACCTCACCAACAGGGCAGGAATCCCATGAATCATCAGCTAAGCTATCAATATTTTGCCCAAGTTGATATTCAAATTTATCATAAACTTTGCTAAAAGTAAGGTTTGTAGTGCCGTAAACGCCGGATGAGGTTGACTTTACGCTTGCAGAGGGCGCTTTTGGGGCAGAAATGTTTTCCGGCTTAATTTCGTAAGAAGCAAGCAAGGGCTCAGGTTTTTTGTATTCGGATAAAAGAATTTCATAGCCGCCTTTTGCAGAAATGCCTGCAACAGTTAGTTTTGTAATTTTTTTCCAAGATATTTTTTTGCCCGGAATTTTAACAGCGTATTGATAGCTTTTTATATCGCCGTCAATACTAAACGTAATATCAACTGCGGAGGCTTTTTTTGCAGCCGGGTTTGCAACGATATTTTTAGCTTTTAAAACAGGGGTTAACTCAATATTTGAGTCAATAATAAATTCGTAAGGGTTATCTACTATTACGTCGCCGTTTTGGTTTAACCAGTGAATGAATACAAAACCGCTGCCATTCCCGGGGGTTAATGAAAGCTTAACCTTGCGTGTTGCAAAATCGAACTCCGTTAACTGAATTTTGCTGTTCGCCCCATTATTATTTATGGCATATGAGTTTTGATCTGTTAGTTTTAAGTTTGTTAGCGGATTAAAGTTGCATTCAAGCCCTTGCAAAGAAGAAAGTCCGGAAACATCAAGTGCGGTAAGGCTATTGCCGAAGCAGACAAGCTGTTCCAAAGAAGAAAGCTCTGATACATTAAGCTCTGAAAGATTATTTCTGTCGCAGTAAATCCATTTTAAAGAAGTAAGCCCGGAAAAATTAAGCTCTGTAAGGCTGTTATCGTTGCAGTAAAGCTCTAGCAAAAAAGAAAGACCGGAAACATTAAGCTCTGTAAGGCTGTTGTTGTTGCAGTAAAGCGTTTGCAAAGAAGAAAGCCCGGAAA
>CAZJGG010000005.1:15372-71383 GCA_964545475.1 uncultured Eubacteriales bacterium
CATTAAGCTCTGTAAGGCTGTTGTTGTAGCAGTAAAGCCGTTGCAAAGAAGAAAGGCCGGAAACATTAAGCTCTGTAAGACTGTTGTTGTCGCAGTTAAGCTCTTGCAAAGAAGAAAGCCCGGAAACATTAAGCTCTGTAAGGCTATTGTTGCCGCAGTAAAGCGTTTGCAAAGAAGAAAGCCCGGAAACATTAAGCTCTGTAAGGCTGTTGTTGTAGCAGTAAAGCCGTTGCAAAGAAGAAAGCCCGGAAACATTAAGCTCTGTAAGGCTGTTGTTGTCGCAGCTAAGCTCTTGCAAAGAAGAAAGCCCGGAAACATTAAGAGAATCTGTCAAATTTTTGTTATAGAAATACAACGTGGTAATTCTTTTCGGACTGTTTCCATTCCATTCAGCAAAAACCCATGATGCAGGGTCATCTTTTGCGGCGATTAAGCCGCTTCTGTCAATTATTGCGTTAATAACATCAACGTCGTTTTGGCTATACTCGGCTGGGTCGTATGCGGCGTAGGCGTTAGTGAATGTCAGAAGCTGCAGCCCAAGCAGCATAATCAGTACTGTAATTAGTTTTCTCACAAAATTACCTCCTAAATAAATTTGATAAACAATAACAGGTGTTTATGTCTAGTTATGGTATTAATATAATAGGATGATAACATATTTTTATATAAAATGGAAGATGTTTCAGTAAAAATATATTATTGATTTTAAAATGATACTTTACAATCACATGCTTGTGTGTTAGAATACGATATTGAAGATACAATTGAATATTACAAGTCGTTCTTATAAAGCTTATTTTTATGTTGAACGGCTATATATACGAGCTTCCGTGAGGAATTAATAGGGAATCCGGTGCAAATCCGGAACGAACCCGTCACTGTGAAAAGGAGTTTTGTGCAATATGCCATTGGTGGCAACACCGAGAAGGCGTACAAAACGTTGATTTTAAGTCAGGAGACCTGCCCGTGTATGTAATCAGTTGCTGCGGGTGCTCAGCGTGCTGAAGACAGAATGTGAATGCGTTCGTTTATTAGCTTCCTTGTTCTGTTTTAAGTATGATTTTAAAGCAACCCGCTGGGTTGCTTTTTTGTTTGCAAAAAATGACGAAAGGATGAGGGGAATATGAGGTTTTCAAAAAAAGAAAAAAGTGTAGTGGCACTGTCGTGTATATTTGCATTTGTATTAGCATTTCCTCAAGCTGTAAATGCCATGCACATTATGGAGGGGTATCTGCCTCTTGCTTACTGCGTTGCCTGGGGTGTTGTCTGTATACCGTTTTTGATGACAGGCGTAATTAGCATCAGGCGTATTTTGAAGCAGAAGAGAAGGGCTTTGATTCTGCTTGCCATGTCTGGTGCGTTTGTATTTGTAATTTCTTCTCTTAAAATTCCTTCAGTTACGGGCAGTTGTAGCCATATGACAGGAACAGGGCTTGCAGCAGTTCTTTTTGGGCCGATGATATCATGTGTTCTTAGTGTCATAGTGCTTATGTTTCAGGCGGTTTTGCTCGCTCATGGTGGGTTAACAACGCTTGGTGCAAACACTTTTAGCATGGGTATAGCAGGGCCAATATTAACATGGCTTCTATATATGCTTGGTAAAAGGTTAGGTTTAAGCCGCAAAGTAAACATCTTTATTGCAGCGGCATTGGGGGATTTATTTACATATTGCATAACAAGTATTCAACTTGCTGTGGCATACCCAAGCGTAACAGGCGGCATAACGGCAAGTCTAGCGAAGTTTCTCGGAGTGTTTGCGCCCACGCAGCTTCCGCTTGCGGTTATAGAGGGTTTATTAACAGTCTTGATTGTAATGGGTTTAGAAAGCTTTGCAGAGCCGGAACTTAAAGATATTGAATTTCTGGAGGTTAGATAGGCTTGAGTACAAATACAAAAACAGCAATTGCCATAATAATATTTGTTTTATTAATGGTGCTTATTCCTCTGTTTTTGTTAAAAGAAGCAGAGTTTGGCGGCAGTGATGATGCTGGAAGCCAAATGATTGAAGGAGTAATCGGAGAAGAATACGAGCCATGGTTTACACCAGTTTTGGAAAGACTTATTGATGGTGAGCTCCCGGGGGAAGTGGAAAGTTTATTTTTCTGTATACAGACAGGTATCGGAGTGGGCGTAATCGCTTTTTGCTTTGGTTATCTTGTTTCCAGAAAAAAATATTTATAGCAATTTGCAAAAACATAAACAGCTATGTTCGCAGGAACAGCGGTGAATCGTTTGCTGTTCCTGCTCCACACCTGTCAATGTTTTGTCAAATTGCTCTTGGAAAAAAAATAAGACGTAATTTGTATTTGAGGTGTTGAGGAGTGATTGCCGCTATATTAACAATGGTAGTCGTTTGGTGTCTGTTTTACGGAAAGATTCCTGTAGCCGTTCTTGCTGTGTTTTGCGTAGGGTTTGGTTTGGCTTTTGGCATCATTAGCAAGCACAAGAGTTCACGGCTTATGGTAATTGATGTGTTGGCACAGGTTTCGTGCCTAAAAAAGGTCAATCCATTACTAAAATTTTGGGTAGTTATTACGCTGATGGTGCTTTGTGTATCGGCAACAAACCCTGTTGTGGGCATATATTTAGCCATTACAGTGCTTGTACTTGTAGTATATATAGGAGGTCTTAAGTTTTATGACTATATACATATATTAGCGCTGCCAGTATCATTTTTAATGATGAGCGGACTTGTACAGCTATTTGAAGTAACAACACAGCCTATAGGAGTTTTTGGTTTCCGCCTGTTTGGGTTTTGGTTTTGTGTCAGTGCTGTTGCACAGGATAACACCGTGCTTGTAATGGCACGTGCGTTAGGGGCGGTTAGCTGTCTTTATTTATTAAGCCTAACAACACCTATGGCGGAACTGATTGGAGTACTGCGCCGTTTGCGCTGTCCTAATGTATTAATAGAGCTAATGTACCTTATATACCGCTATATTTTCATCCTATTTTCTATGTACCAAACCATGGGTGACGCCGCTAAAAGCAGGCTGGGATATAGAGATTACCCCACAAGTTTACGTACAACAGGAAGTCTTTATTCCAATTTGTTGTCGAGAAGTTATAGGATGGCAAATAAGAACTTTGATGCAATGGAAAGCCGGTGTTATGATACAGAAATT
Organism: uncultured Eubacteriales bacterium; assembly: GCA_964545475.1. GTDB lineage: Bacteria > Bacillota > Clostridia > Lachnospirales > JAISER01 > CAZJGG01. The sequence goes on from CAZJGG010000005.1 coordinate 18,498, forward strand.
CGATTTTTAGAAAATAGAGAAAGGGTAACAGGAGTACAGACTGTCGTGTCCATAGGCATTATAATTTCCACATTAAGTCTGTCCCTATTGCTTCATTGAGGTTACATACATGAGAGAACTGCTAAGGCTGGAGCATATTCACTTTCAATATGAGGAGAAATATATAGCATTAAAAGATGTGTCCGTAAAGTTGCATAAGGGGGAGCGGATTGCGGTTCTGGGAAACAATGGAGCAGGAAAAAGCACGTTTTTTCTATGCTGTAATGGTGTAATTCGCCCTCAAAGGGGGAAAATTTTTTTAAAGGAAAAGGAAATTAGTAAATCTAAAAAAGATATTTTATCTTTACGACAAACGATTGGTCTTGTGTTTCAAGAGCCAGACAGCCAGATTATTGCAGGGACAGTAGAAAGCGAAGTCAGCTTCGGCCCTATGAACTTACAGCTTTCACGTGAAGAAGTCGCAAGTCGTGTCATGAAGTCATTAAAGCGGATGAATCTTGAGAGGTATCAAAACCATGCGCCCCAATATTTGAGCGGAGGCGAGAAAAAACGGGTAAGCATTGCGGATATTCTTGCAATGCAGCCGGAGATGATATTGTTAGACGAGCCGACTGCCTCCCTAGACCCAGAAAATGTGGAGATATTAGAACGTACGCTAAACGATTTAAGCCTTGCCGGCATTACACTTGTTGTTTCGACCCACGATGTTGACTTTGCATATCGCTTTGCCACAAGGGCTATAGTATTTAGCCACGGAGAAGTTATTGCAGACGGAGAATTAGACCAAGTGTTTGCATCCGAAAATATACTTTTAAAAGCCGGATTGAAAAAACCAACACTATATGCGGCGGCTGAACTCCTTGAAAAACGTTTCCCGGAAATTATTTCAACCCGTAAGCCAAGGCATATTGGAGAATTTGAAGATTTCATCAGCCAGATAAAGTGAATAGATATAACAAAAATTAAGGATGGGATTGTTTTATGGACAAATTTAAAAAAATAAATGGTATGGCTAAATCCATAATGATTCAGGGCACAATGTCAAACGCAGGCAAAAGCTTAGTCACCGCCGGATTATGCAGAGTGTTTAAGCAGGACGGCTATAGGACAGCGCCGTTTAAATCTCAAAATATGGCACTTAATTCATACATAACAGAGGATGGGCTGGAAATCGGCAGGGCGCAGGCTGTCCAAGCCGAAGCGGCAGGGATAAAGCCATCAGTTCATATGAACCCAATTTTACTAAAACCGACTACAGAAATGGGTTCTCAAGTTATTGTAAATGGGGAAGTTTTGGGTAATATGAACGCCGCTGATTATTTTAAGCACAAAAAAATGCTTGTGAAGGATATTATGAATGCTTACAACACCCTTTCCGAGTTGTACGACATTATTGTAATTGAGGGGGCAGGAAGCCCAGCTGAAATAAATTTGAAAAACGAAGATATTGTTAATATGGGAATGGCGAAAATGGCAAATGCTCCGGTTCTTTTAGTGGGAGATATTGACAGAGGTGGTGTTTTCGCTCAGCTTTACGGAACGGTTATGTTGCTTACAGAAGATGAAAAAGCAATGATTAAAGGGCTTATGGTTAACAAGTTTCGTGGAGATGTTACAATTTTAAAATCTGGTCTTGATATGATAGAGGAAAAAATAGGTATACCGATAATAGGGACAATTCCTTACGTCCCTTTAGACATCGATGACGAAGACAGTTTAAGCGAACGCTTTAACTCATCACAAATGACGAAAATTATCGACATTGCTGTAATAAGGCTGCCCTATGTCTCGAATTTTACAGATCTTAACCCATTTGAGCGTTTTGAACATGTATCACTTAGATATGTAAAATCAGTAAAAGAATTAAAAGAACCAGATATGATAATAATCCCCGGAACAAAAAGCACAGTTTCAGATTTATTGTGGTTGCGTCAAAGTGGGCTTGAAGGCGCAATATTGAGAGCCGGTTCAAACGGAGCAGTTATATTCGGTATTTGCGGAGGTTTTCAAATGCTTGGGCAAGAAATAAACGACCCGTTTGAAACAGAATCACAAATTAAGAATATAAAAGGTATGGGGCTTCTGCCAATTCATACAACTTTTGAAAAAGAAAAGACACGAAAACAGATTAGTGGTGTTATCCAAAATGTGGAGGGGATATTAGATACCATTAACGGCTTAACATTTGAGGGATATGAAATACACATGGGAAAAAGCGGAGATGGTTACGAAGATGTGATTTTGACCTCTGAAAACGTATATGGAACTTATGTTCACGGTATTTTTGACGGGGAGGGTATTGCTTCTGAAATTATAGCGGCGTTATGCCGCAAGAAGAATATAGAACCCGAAAATATTACGGTTTTAGATATGAAAGCTTATAAAGAAGAGCAATACGACAAGCTTGCAGAAATAATAAGAAATTCACTAGATATGGATAAAATATATGAAATTCTCAATGAGGGAGGGGAAGAGACGTGGCATGGATAGAATAGTATACATTATTATTTTAGCTTTTATATTAGACTTTATTATTGGTGACCCACAAAACCCCTTACACCCTATTCGTATTATAGGAAGTGGTATAGGTTTAGGGATAAGATTATATAAAAAACTATCTATTAAGAGCAATATTATAAGCTTTGTTTTTGGGCTCATTCTATCGGTTGCAATTATATCTATAACATATTTTGCTGTAAAAAATGTGCTTGATTTTCTTTATGACATTAATTATTGGCTGGGTTTTGGAACTGAAATTGTTTTATGTTACTTCACTATTGCGGCAAAAGCTTTAAAAGTTGAAAGCATGAGGGTTTATCACGCCTTGGAAGATTGTGACTTAGATGATGCTCGGCTTAAACTGTCTTACATTGTTGGACGAGATACTAAAAATTTATCACCTCAAAATGTTATTAAAGCTACTGTTGAAACAATTGCCGAGAATCTTTCCGATGGCGTTATTGCGCCATTACTATTCATTTATATTGGAGGAGCGCCCCTTGGGCTTGCTTATAAAGCAGTGAATACACTAGACTCCATGATTGGTTATCGCAACGAAACCTACGAATATTTCGGCAAGTTTGCCGCCAGGTTTGATGATTGTGTGAATTTTATTCCTGCACGTATTTCTGCGGTTTTAATGATTTTTGCCACTTTATTTATAAAAGCAGACGCAAAACAGGCGTTTATAACTTTCATTAAAGACAGATATAAACATAAAAGCCCAAACTCGGCCCAAACTGAAGCGGTGTGCGCTGGAGCTCTAGGGATTCAGCTTGGTGGAGATAACTTTTACCACGGAAAACTGGTACATAAGCCAACAATAGGAGAAGATATAACTGAACCTAACCCAAAGCATATTATCAAAGCAAATAATTTGATGTACACAACTGCTATATTAACCATTGTTATGATTTTAGCGGTAAGTCTGTTTAGGAGGTTTTTCTGTGTATGATTATCAGCATGGGGGCAATGCGCTTTTTGAAACTGATGGGCAAAACATACTGGATCTCTCGGCAAATATTAACCCGTTGGGATTTCCGGAAGGCGTTAGGGAAGCGATTATAAATCAAATACCCTTAATAACAGGCTACCCCGACAGTATTTCCAGGGAACTTCGTAAAGAAATATCAGCTTTTGAACAAGTAGAGCCGGACTGGATTTTTTGCGGCAACGGCGCCTCAGATATTATTTTTAGATTATCTGTATGTATAAAGCCAAAAAATGCGTTGTTGCCTGCTCCCACATTTTCTGACTATGAACGCTCTTTAAAAGCCGTTGGCACTAACATTTACTACCACTACTTACAGGAGGAACAAGGTTTTAAAATAGATGAGGGTATTATCCAAAATATATTAAGTAAAAATATAAATATGATTTTTTTATGTAACCCTAATAATCCCACAGGTATTCTTACAGATTATTTTGTAATAGAAAAGATTTTATCATGTTGTGAGAAAACAAATACTATTGTTGTTGTTGATGAATGCTTTATTGATTTTGTTGAAAAGTCAGATAGTTTTACATCAAAATCATTGCTGAAAAAATATGAAAATCTGATTATTTTAAAAGCTTTTACAAAAGTATTCGCTTTACCCGGCATACGGTTGGGGTATGCAATTTGCAGTAACAGCAAAATTATTGAAAAATTATATGAGTGTGGCCCTGATTGGGCAGTTTCAAATATAGCTCAAGCCGCCGGAATAGCGGCTGTTAAAAGCTGTTATACCAGTCCATATTTAAGTGATACCGTTACATATATAACAAAGGAAAGAGTTTTGATAAAAAACGAATTGGAAAAAAAGAATTTCGTAACATTTGACAGCAAAGCAAATTATATCTTTTTCAAAAATCCATATTCATTTGACTTGCTTGGGAAATTAAATGAAGCAGGAATAAGAATTCGCCATTGCAGTAACTATGTTGGTTTATCAAGGGATTACTACCGTGTAGCCGTTTCGACGATACAAAATAATCTAAAATTTATAGAGGCGATAGGGCGTATGTGTTTTGACTGATTTTATCATTAAAGAAAATCGAAAACTAAGAACAGGCATAACAACCGGTTCTTGCGCTTCTGCCGCCGCAAAAGCTGCCGTTATTATGGTGTTAACTGGAGAATACATACAAACAGTTATGTTTAAAACAAAATTTGGAGCACAGTTTGTCGTGGATGTTTCAGATATTAAAAAAGACAATGGCAAATTAAGTTGTTCGGTTACAAAAGATGCAGGTGATGACCCGGATGTAACTGATGGAATAAAAATTATGGCTACTGTTTTTAAAACGGCAAGCGGTATTGTTATTGAAGGCGGAGAAGGAATAGGCAGGGTAACAAAACCGGGGTTAAAAATACCTGTGGGGCAAGCCGCTATAAACCCTGTTCCTTTGGAAATGATTAAGGCAGAAGTAAGTGAGGTATGCCTAAAATATAATTATAAAGGGGGATTTCATATTTTGATTTCTGCCCCCCAAGGTCTAAAAATCGCAAAACATACAATGAATGAACGATTAGGTATTGTCGAAGGCATTTCAATTTTGGGAACAACGGGTATTGTTGAACCAATGAGTGATAAAGCATTGATTGACACCATTAAGGCTGAAATAGATGTACATATTGCAGACGGAAGGAAGACTCTTTTAGTTACCCCGGGAAATTATGGACGTGATTTTGCTAAAGCCCAATTAGGCCTAGACATTGAATACGGTGTCAAATGCTCAAATTTCATTGGAGAAGCTTTAGACTACGCTTTGTTTTCAGGCATAACCCATGTTACTCTCATAGGGCACGCCGGAAAACTGGTGAAACTTGCCGGAGGGATTATGAATACCCATTCAAGAATTGGGGACTGCCGAATGGAGATTATTGCCGCCAATTGTGCTTTGGCAGGTGCTTCAAAGGAGATAATTCAAGAAATTATGGAATGTGTTACTGTTGATGCTGCAATTGAAGTTATGGTAAACAATAATGTTAATAATCCGGTGTGGGCAAGTATCAGCCAAAAAATAAGGTTTCATTTGAGAGAGAGAACTAAAGCTTTAATGTTTGTAAAATTTATTGTATTTACACAAGAACACGGCGTGTTAATTGATTCAAATACAGATAATTATAAAGGTAGGTAATGGATTTGAAAGGTAAACTTTACGGTATTGGTACAGGACCGGGAGATCCTGAATTATTAACGCTAAAAGCAATTAACACCCTAGAAAAGTGTGATGTAATTGCTTTGCCGAATTCAGGAAATAATGAGAAAGCAGCTTTTGGGATTGTTGAAAAATATTTAACAGGAAAGTCTCTTTTGGAATGCCGCTTTTCTATGGAAAAGGACGAAGCAAAAAGAAAGGGTCTTCGTATAAAAGTTGCAGACGACATATGTAAAGTGTTGGAAGAGGGGAAAAATGTGGGTTTTATAACATTAGGAGATCCTACTGTTTATTCAACATATATGTACATACATAAGCTGGTTATGGAAAGAGGCTTTGCAACGCAAATAATCTCCGGTATACCTTCCTTTATTGCGGCGGCGGCGGCTTTAAATACATCTTTGTGCGAAGGGAACGAGACGCTTCACATAATTCCGGCTTCTGATAATAAGAGCATTGATGAATTGTTAGCTTTGCCAGGAAATAAAGTAATAATGAAATCCGGAAAAAGCTTAAATGACGTTTTATTAGCTCTTGGGCAAAAGGGGTTATCAGAAAAAGTAAAAATAGTTATGCGTTGTACAATGGATGGAGAACGTGTATTTAACAATGCTGATGAATTGCAAATGGCCGGCGGCGCAGAGTACTTTACTGTTGCGCTTATAAAAAGTTAGGAATAGAAGGAGCGAAGGATATGGTTTATTTTGTTGGAGCAGGCCCGGGGGATAAAGAGTTAATAACAATTAAGGGGCAAAAACTGTTATCAAAAGCAGATTGTGTTATTTATGCCGGGTCGTTAATAAACACTGAACTATTAGATTATACAAAAGAACAATGCAAGTTATACGACAGCGCAAAAATGACATTGGAAGAAGTTTTAGCCGTTATTTTGTACCATGAAAAGAATAACGAAACAACTGTACGGTTACATACAGGTGACCCTAGTATTTATGGTGCAATAAGAGAACAAATAGATTTATTAATACAACACGGTGTTAGTTATGAGGTTGTGCCGGGGGTTAGTTCATTTTTTGGGGCGGCATCATCGCTTGGGGCAGAGTATACGCTTCCGGGTGTAAGCCAAACAGTTATCCTTACAAGAATGGAAGGGAGAACACCTGTTCCGGCTAAGGAAAGCATAACAGAGCTGGCTAAAATACAAGCTTCAATGGTTATATTTTTAAGTGTTGGTATGCTAAAGGAGCTTTCAGAAAAATTAATTACTGGGGGTTATTCAAAAGATACGCCTGCCGCCATTGTATATAAAGCAACGTGGCCTGATGAAAAAATCATTAGAACAACAATTAAAGATTTAGCACAAGACGGCAAAGAAATAAGAAAAACAGCACTCGTTTTAATAGGAAACTTTTTGGGAAATGATTATGAGCGTTCTTTGCTGTATCATCCTGAATTTACTCACGAGTATAGGACAAGCCAGACAGACGGAGCGAAAAATGCATAACATAGTTATTATGGCGTTCACGGCAAAGGGATACAAGCTTGCAGAAAAAATATCTAAGGTGTTAGATGAAGAGTTTTATATAAGCATACATAAAGTATCGAAATTAAAAGAGTTTGTTTCTTCTGTTTTTCAGCAAGGGAATATTCTTGTTTTTATCGGAGCGGCAGGTATTGCTGTTCGTGCAATATCCGGTTTAATTGAAGATAAAACCACTGATCCAGCCGTTATTGTTGTAGATGAGCTCGGTCGATATGTTATACCCATACTTTCAGGTCATATTGGGGGAGCAAATTTATTTGCAAAAAAATTAAGCAAGATTATTAATGCTTCACCGGTAATTACCACAGCTACAGACATTAATAATATTTTTTCTGTAGACAGCTATGCTGTACAAAACAGATACTCTATCGTAAATCCTGAGAATATCAAAAACGTATCAAGTGCGCTAATTAATAGGCAGGAAGTTGGCTTACATACCTCATTTGAAATACAAGGGGCATTACCGGCAGATATTGTACTTAGAGATATAGGAGATATTGGGATTCTAATTTCATCCGAGGAATGTGACAATTATCCTTTTATGAAAACATTACATCTCATGCCAAAATGCTTCCATGTAGGAATTGGTACAAGAAAAAATATTTCTTTTGATACACTTCATGATTACTTCTTGAAGATCTTATCAAGTGAATCAATACCGTTATCTTGTATCAGCTCGATTTCTTCCATAGATTTAAAGAAAAACGAAGAAGCCATTGTTAAGCTGGCTAAAGTTTACGGTATAAAATTTTTAACATATTCAGCAGAACAGCTAAAAATATACGAAACCCAATTTGAACAGTCGGATTTTGTGAAAAATATAGCAGGTGTTGGAAATGTATGCGAGGTATCCGCTTATTTATCTTCAAATAAAGGTGAAATTATCGTTGGAAAAAGGGTAAAAAATGGAATTACCATCGCAATTGCTAAAGAAGCTTGGAGGGTTATGTTTGAAAGTTCGCATGACAGGTCTTGATCATAAAAACTCCGAACTTTTCATTCGGGAAAAATTTGCTGTAAGTAAAGATACAGCTAAAAAGGTTATGTCAGCTTTTATGGAGCTTAAGTATATAGAGGGATGTGTCATAATTTCCACATGCAACAGAACGGAAGTATATGTTTCCATACATGAGCAAACCCCATTTAACATTACAGAGTTTTTATGCCGGACTATTGGCTTGGATGCACAACAATATAGAGCTAACTTCACGGAACGGGATGAAAAAGAAACATTTTTGCATCTATCCAGTGTTGGTGCAGGTATAGACTCACAAATTCTTGGAGACGACCAAATAATTACACAGGTTAGGGAAGCTTTAGAGTTATCAAGGGAATACGGTTTTACGGACAGTTATATTGAAACTATGTTTAGAACAGCCATAAAAGCCGCTAAAGAGATAAAGACAAAAATGATTGTACGGTCTGCCAGTCTCGCTTCTGCACCGCACAAAGCTGTAGAAAAAATAAAATCTCTTGGGTTTCTTGACGGCAAAAGGGCTGTAGTAATAGGGAATGGGCAAATGGGTAAGCTTGCTTCCCAGCTTCTTTTAAAAGAGTCAGCTCATGTTACAGTTACTCTTAGGGAATACAAGAAAGGAAATATTGTAATTCCTTTGGGAGCGGATTCCATCAGTTATGGAAAGCGTTACGAAGTTATAGAAAGCGCAGATATTGTTATAAGCGCCACTACAAGCCCCCATTATACATTGCATTATGATGATTTTGTAAATTTGAATAGCAAACAAAAAATTATAGTTGATTTATCTGTTCCGAGAGATGTAGAGCCGCTAATTGGGGAGTTACCGGGAATTAATTTGTTTACAATTGATGATTTAGGAGATAAGGGCAATTCCCTTCCCAGCGAAAAAATAGAACTTGCCAATCAAATAATAGAGCAAAACATGCAAAACTATTACAAATGGTGTGAATATAAGGAGAGCATTAAATGAAAATTTATGCAGTAGGCATAGGGCCGGGGGATGTGGATTATTTAATACCACGTGCAAAGGAAGTTATTTTGAACTGTGATGTTGTTGTAGGATATACGACATATATAAATTTAATATCTGACATGATGCAAAACAAAGAAGTGATTAGCACAGGAATGAAAAGTGAAACAGCACGCTGCGAAAGCGCATTTAGAGAAGCTCTTAAGGGCAGAAATGTCGTTGTTATTTCAAGCGGAGATGCCGGTATTTATGGAATGGCTTCATTACTCTATGAGATGGCTGAAAAATACGTCGGTGTTGATATTGAGGTTGTCCCCGGGATTACTGCGGCAATTTCTGCCGCTTCTATATTAGGCTCTCCTCTTTCAAATGATTTTGCTGTAATTAGCCTAAGCGACTTGATGACACCTTGGGAAGTAATTGAACAAAGACTGTCTGCCGCTTCTATGGGAGACTTTGTTATTTGCCTTTACAATCCCCAAAGCATAAAGAGAAGTGATTATTTAGAGCGTGCATGTTACATAGCATTAAAATATAAACCACCGCAAACATGCTGTGGGTACGTAAAAAATGCTTTACGGGGAAATGAGGGTAATTACGAAATTTGCACACTGCAAGAGCTTTCCAGTTCCGATGTGGATATGTTCACAACAGTTATTATCGGCAATTCTGCCACCAAGATAATAAATGAAAGGTTGGTAACTGCAAGGGGATATAAAATATGAAAGTGCTTATTTTTGGCGGCACAACAGAGGGAAAAAGGCTTGCGGATGTACTTTCCACAAATAACGTAGATGTTACTTTATGCGTTGCCACTGATTATGGAAAAAGCGTTATCAAAAATGTCAGGGGATTAAAAATTGCGGCGAAAAGGCTTAATCAAGCTGAGATGGCTCTATTACTTAAAAAAAATACATTTGATTATGTTGTTGATGCAACTCATCCATATGCCCAGGAAGTGACACAAAATATAAGAGTTGCTTGTTTTGAAACAAACACGGATTATTTAAGACTAATTCGGGATACAAGTGATAGGCAGAAGTCTGTCATATACGTGGATAGTGCCGTTGAGGCTGCCGAATTTATTAAAGATACAACAGGAAATGTATTAATGGCAATTGGCAGCAAAGAGCTTGAAGCTTTTACAGCAATTGAATCTTATGAGCAAAGACTGTATATACGTATAATACCCATGATGGATTCGCTTCAAAAGGTAATAGATTTGGGCTTTAAAAATCCAAATATTATATGTATGCAAGGCCCGTTTAGTATTGACATAAATGCGACGACTTTGAAAATGATTAATGCTAAATACATGGTAACAAAAGATTCCGGAGAAGCAGGAGGGTTTTTACAAAAACTTGAAGCGGCAGAACAGGTGGGCTGTAAAGTTATTGTTATCGCTAGACCTGTTATTGAAAAAGGGTATAGGCTTGATGAAATATTGGGGTTTTTTCATGTTATAGATATAAAGCCTACAGAACGGTTTACTTATTTTCCTCTATTTATAAATTTAATGGGGAAAAAGATTATCGTTATTGGCGGCGGCAAAATTGCTGAACGCCGGATAAAGACGCTATTGCCTTATGACCCTGATATTACTGTTGTTTCACCTCAAATAACAGATGCAATACAAGATATGGTACAAAGCGGTGCTGTTAAATTTATAAGCAGAAAATATGAAAGCGTGGATTGTTACGGTGCTTTTTTGGTTATTGCCGCCACAAATGACAGAGAAGTTAATCAAATGATAATGAAAGATGCAAAAGATAGTAAATGTTTTGTAATTGTTTCAGACAGCAGGGCAGATTGCGATTGTTATTTCCCTGCAATTGCAGAAAATGACGAACTTGTTGCAGGAATGGTTTCAAAAAACGGAAATCATAAGGGTTTGAAAGAAAAGGCACAGGAGCTGAGGAGGTTTCTAAATCATGAATAGGATTGTAAAGGTTGGAAGCCGGGAAAGCAGTTTGGCTGTAAAACAGGCAGAAATAGTGATGGATGCTATTAAAAAAAATAATCCTTACGTAGAGCTTGAGTTAGTAACAATCAAAACAAAGGGCGATAAAATACTGGATCAAAGCTTAGATAAAATTGGCGGCAAGGGTTTGTTTATCAAGGAATTGGAGTTGGCACTGCTTAATTTGGAAATAGATTTTGCTGTTCACAGTTATAAAGATATGCCTTACGAAGAAATGGAAGAACTGCCTATTGTGGCGTTGTCGGAAAGAGAATCTCCGTTTGATGCGTTGGTTTTGCCCGCAAACACGGATTTGATAGATAAAACGAAGTACATAGGTTCATCAAGCCTTAGACGGAGTATACAGTTTAAAGCGCTTTATAAAGACCTTGAAACTGCTGGTATACGGGGAAATGTACTAAGCCGCCTGGGAAAACTGGATTTAGGCGAGTATTCTGCAATTATTTTAGCCGAGGCAGGGCTTAAAAGGCTTGATTTGCAAAATAGAGTATCAAAAGTATTTACTGTAGAGGAAATGATACCTTCTGCGTCTCAAGGCATACTTGCAGTGCAAGGAAGAAAAGGTGAAGACTATTCGTACTTATATAATTTCCACAGCAGGGAATCTGAATATGCTTCAAAAGCTGAAAGACAATTTTTAAAAACATTAGGCGGAGGATGTAGTTCACCTGTTGCCGCATACGCCGAGATATATGGAAATGAAATAAAGCTTACAGGAATGTATGCTGACTGTATAGGTGAAAATGAATATGGTATTGAAAAAGGCTGTTTATGCGGTTCACTGGATGATGCCGAACGGCTGGGAGAGATGCTTGCTATAAATTTGAAAGACAAGGCGGTGAAAGTATGGTAACGCTAATCGGTGCAGGTCCTGGAGATTCCGGATTGTTAACGTTAAAAGGCGCAAAGAAGCTTAAAGAAGCAGATGTAGTTTTGTATGACAGGCTTGTGGGGGATGAAATTATATCAATGATACCTGAGTCTGCTGAAAAAATTGATGTTGGCAAAAACGCCGGAAACCACCCTATACCACAATGGGAAATAAATGAGCTTATTTTATCAAAAGGAAGGCTTGGGCTTAATGTTGTACGGCTTAAAGGCGGCGATCCCTTTGTGTTTGGCAGAGGGGGCGAGGAACTGGAACTTCTTGTTGAAAATCAAATAGATTTTGAGGTTGTGCCGGGAATTTCATCTTCTATTGCCGGAGGAACATATGCCGGAATTCCAGTTACCCATAGGGATTTTACTTCATCAGTACATATAATTACCGGGCACGCCAAAGCAAACGGCTGTGTTAGCATTGATTATGAATCTCTTGTGAGACTAAACGGAACTTTAGTTTTTATGATGGGCGTTTCCGCTTTGAGAGAAATATGCCAAGGGTTAATAAATGCCGGGATGGAAAGCAGTATGCCTGCCGCCATTATTGAAAATGCAACATTACCTTGCCAGCGGAAATTTGTTGGAGATTTAGAAACATTATTTGTTATGGCAAAAGAAAATAATGTGATCTCTCCGGCGGTTATTATAGTAGGCAAGGTATGTACTCTTTCGGATACGCTGGACTGGTTTTCCCGTAAGCCTTTGTTTGGAAAAAGGGTGTTGGTAACTCGTGCTAGAACAAGTGAATCGGCTTTGTCGGAACAATTAAGGGTTTTGGGGTGTGATGTAATAGAGACTCCCTGTATACGGATTGCTCCGATTATTGAAAACAATACTCAGCTTGAAAAAGCAGTTACAAACATTGATGAATATGGCTGGCTTGTATTTACAAGTGGCGTTGGTGTTAACTTATTTTTTGATTACTTATGTGCCATTGGCTTTGATATAAGGAAACTGCATCATATGAAAATAGCCGCCGTAGGTTCTGAAACAGAAAAAGAGATACAGAAACGTGGGGTTTTTGTGGATTATACTCCAGAGATATACAATAGCCAAGAGCTTGCCAAAGGGCTTCTCACTATGCTTTTACCTCACAGTGAAAGCAATAAAAAGATATTAATAGCAAGAGCAAAATTAGGCGGAGAAGAAATGCCGGACATATTTATTAAAAACGGTGTTGCTTTTGATGATATAGCTCTTTATGATACTGTCTTTGAAAACAGGCAAAATGATACTGTTCTAGAAATGCTTAATAAGGACTGCGTTGATTTTGTTACATTTACAAGTTCATCAACTGTAGAAGGGTTTGTAAACGCTTTTCCAAATAATAAATTAGAAAATATAAGGAGTGTTTGCATTGGTGAAAGAACTGCGGAAACGGCAAGGAAATACGGTATTAAAACTGTAATTTCAGAAAAAGCAACGATAAACAGCATGGTGGAAAGACTAAAGGAGATGCTCAAGTAAAATGGACATTAGACCAAGGCGACTGCGTGGTAATGAAATTTTAAGAAACATGGTAAGGGAAACAATAGTATCATCAAATTCCTTAGTTCTTCCCCTTTTTGTGCGAGAAGGCAAAGGGATTAAAGAAGGAATTACATCTTTATATGGTCAAATAAGATACAGCCCCGACACTATAGTAAAAGGCGTAGAAACTGGGCTTAAATCAGGAGTACGTTCGTTTATGCTTTTTGGTATTCCAAATAGCAAAGATGAATTCGGAACAAGTGCATATGCGGAAAATGGTGTTATTCAGGAAGCGGTAAGGCAGATAAAAAAAGAGTTTGGCAGTGATGCTTATATTATAACTGATGTGTGTCTGTGCGAATATACGTCTCATGGGCATTGCGGTATTATAGACGGCGAAAATGTGGATAACGATTTAAGTTTGCCGGTATTAGCAAAGGTTGCGCTTTCTCATGCGGCTTCCGGCGCGGATATGGTTGCACCCTCCGACATGATGGACGGCAGAATAAATGCCATGCGGAAGACGTTAGACGAGAATGGCTATAAAAACACACCAATAATGAGTTATAGTGCTAAATATTCATCGGCGTTTTATGGGCCTTTCAGAGAAGCCGCCGGGTCAACGCCCCAATTTGGAGATAGAAAAACCTATCAAATGGATTACCACAACGGAAAAGAAGGGATAAAGGAAGTTTTGTTGGATATATCGGAGGGGGCTGATATTGTAATGGTAAAACCAGCTTTATCTTACCTTGATATTATTTCTGAAATTTCAAAGACGGTAAACGTTCCTGTAGCTGCATATAGCGTAAGCGGAGAATACGCAATGATTAAAACAGCCGCAAGACAAAATCTCATAGATGAGTATGGAGTTATGTGCGAAACTGCTATAGGGGTTTTTCGTGCCGGCGCTGATATATTAATAACATATTTTGCAAAAGAATTAGCAGAAGCAATAAAAAGAGGTGATATTGGATGATGGATAAATCAATTGGTTTTTTTGAAAGGGCAAAAAAAATTATACCAGGAGGGGTTAACAGCCCGGTTAGGGCGTTTAAGTCCGTTGGGGGTTGTCCTGCTTTTATAGAAAGGGCGGATGGAGCAAGAATTTATGATGTAGACGGCAATGAATATATTGATTATGTGTGCTCTTGGGGACCTATGATTTTAGGGCATAATAACAGGCAAATACAGGAAGCAATAATATCGGCATCTAAAAATGGGTTGAGCTTCGGCGCACCTACATTGGCAGAAATCCTTTTAGCAGAAAAGATGATTGAGTTTACGCCGGGCCTTTCTATGGTACGTATGGTTAATTCGGGAACAGAAGCTGTAATGAGCGCCATTCGCCTTGCTCGTGGATTTACAGGGAGACAAAAAATCATTAAATTTGAGGGGTGTTACCACGGACACTCGGACAGTATGCTTGTAAAAGCCGGTTCTGGTGCTCTGACAATGGGAGAACCGGATAGTTTAGGTGTACAAGCCAGTATTGCCGGAGACACATTAATAGCCCAATATAACGACCTAAACAGTGTTGAACAATTTCTTAAAACTTATGATGTTGCCGCTGTTATAGTTGAGCCTGTAGCGGCGAATATGGGCGTTATCCCACCCCAAGAAGGCTTTTTGAAAGGTTTACGCCAGCTTTGCGACAGAGCAGGTGCACTTCTGATTTTTGATGAGGTAATAACCGGGTTTAGGCTTTGTAAGGGAGGAGCACAAGAATATTACGGAGTTACCGCTGATATAACAACATATGGAAAGATAATAGGCGGCGGTATGCCAGTAGGTGCGTATGGAGGGCGAAAAGAAATAATGGAATGTATATCACCTTGTGGTAATGTTTATCAAGCAGGGACTTTATCCGGCAATCCCATAGCAATGGCGGCAGGTATTAGCCAGCTTTCGCAGCTTGAAAACACAGAAATATATAGTCACATTAACAGTATGGGTGAACGTTTGCAAAAAGGGCTTCAAGGGATTGTAAACAGACTTGGTATTAAAGCCGCTGTTACAAGAGTTGGATCGCTGGTTTGCATGTATTTTGGCATTGAGGAAGCGGACAGTTATAAATGTGTTATCAATGGGGATAAGGAAAAATACGCTAAGTATTTTCATGCAATGCTACGAAACGGTATATATCTTGCTCCGTCTCAATTTGAAGCAATTTTTATATCATATTCACACAAGGAAAAAGAAATAGACGACACATTAAATGCGGCGGAAAATGCGCTTAAAGATTTAGTAAATTAAATAAATAGCGAGGGGATAAAATGAAGGGTGTTTTAGTTGTTGCACACGGGAGCAGAGCAAAAGAGACAGAAGCAACTTTAAAAACGGTTTTAGACATGGCGAAAGAAAAATTGCCGGATGTATGCATTGAACATGCATTTATGGAATTTGGAGATAAAACAATAGAATCCGGTATCGCCGCTCTTGCGGCAAAAAATGTTACAGATATAAAAATTGTTCCTTATTTTCTTTTTATGGGTATTCACTTGAAAGAGGATATTCCAAACGCAGTTAACGAATGCATAAAAAGTTATCCCGATATAAAAGTGGTTATGGGTAAGCCCTTAGGGGCAGATAGTCGGCTGGCGGAAATTTTGGCTGATAGGATAAGGGATTAGTATGGGGAAACTTTATTTGGTTGGTTTTGGCGTGGGTGATGAAGAACTTTGGACTGTTAAAGCGAAAAAAATTATATCTAGCGCTGATAGAATTTTAAGCACCAGCAGGTTAAGTAAAAGTCTTCCAGAAAACAAAGACGTTAAAAGTTGTACATTAACAGAACTGATAAATGAATTAAGGACTAATACAAACGGCATAACGGTTGTATTAGTAAGCGGAGACTGCGGTTTTTTTAGCGTTTCAAAAAGTATTGTGGAGAGTTTTTCTAACATATATGACATTGAATTGATTAACGGAATAAGTAGTGTTCAGTATTTCAGCGCCAAAATAGGGATTCCTTATGATGATGCTCTTATTTGCAGTATGCATGGAAGAAGCCAACGGATTGTATCGAAAGTTGCATACAACAAAAAAGTGTTTGTACTTACAGGAGGGGCATACAAAGCCCAGGATATTTGTAAGTTATTGGCTGAAAGCGGATTATCAGTTGTAAATGTTAGTATTGGCGAAAAGCTATCATACATAGATGAAAGAATTGTTAAGGGTACTGCTGGGGAGTTAAAAAATATAGTTTTTGATGATTTATCTGTAATGTATATAGAAAACAAATCCTTTAAAAACCCTTATTTGCCACTGATTGACGAAGACTTTATTCGTGGCGAAATACCCATGACAAAAGCAGAGGTGCGCTGGCTATCTATTCAAAAATTGGGAATAATGCCTACTGACATAGTTTATGACATTGGAGCTGGAACTGGTTCAGTTTCAATAGAAATGGCAAGAAAAGCTTTTGACGGCTTTGTGTATGCCTTTGAAATGAAAGAGGAAGCCTGTGATTTAATTAGTAAAAATAAAATTAAGCACGGCGCTTATAACCTTGAGGTAATACATACAAAAGCACCTGAAGGAATTGAAGGTTTGCCAAAACCCGATAAAGTATTTATTGGAGGAAGCTCAGGTAACATTGGCGAAATTTTAAAGGCACTTAAAAGGAAAAATCCAGAAGTAAAAATTGTGTCAAACGCTATTACTCTGCAAAGCGTTAATCAAATACTTAAAGGATATGAGAATTCAGGCTTTGCTAATAAGGATATAATCTGTGTCAATATAGCTAGATCTAAGAAAATACAAAGTTACGATATGATGATAGCTCAAAATCCTATTTATATTATATCTGGTGATAACAATGAGTAGACTTATGGTTGCAGGAACAGGAAGCGGATGCGGCAAAACCACTGTTACATGTGCGTTACTTGGGGCTTTTAAAAATATGGGGAAAAATATTGTTTCTTTTAAATGCGGGCCAGATTATATAGACCCTATGTTTCATAAAAAGGCGATTTTAACGGAAGCATACAATCTTGATATTTTTTTAATGGGTGAAGAAAATGTGCAATATTCATTGTGGCGTCATGGAAAAAATGCAGATTTATGCTTAATTGAAGGGGTTATGGGGTTTTACGATGGTGCCGGCAAAAGCGGTTTTGCTTCAGCTAGTCATTTATCAGATATAACAGAAACTCCAGTTGTTTTAGTGGTTGATGTTAAAGGAAAGTCTCAGTCTGTTTGCGCAGAAATATACGGATATATGAATTACCGCAAAAATAATATTTGTGCAGTTATACTAAATAATACAACGGAACATATGTATACATTTTATAAAGACATGATTGAGAGAGAACTACCTATTGAGGTTGTTGGTTTTATGCCAAACATTCAAGAGGCATGTATTGACTCAAGGCATTTAGGTTTGGTTTCCGCTGGAGAAATAGCTGATATTCATAAAAAAATTAGTATATTAGCTGAAAGTGCGGCTAAATATATTGATCTTGATAGGTTATATGAAATTTCCCAAAAAGTAAAGCCTATTACTGTAAAAAGTGATTTTATAAAGGATATAACTCCAAAGTATTTTCCGAAAATTTACATAGCCTGTGATGAAGCCTTTAACTTTTATTACGAGGACAATCATGAATTATTAAAAGCTTATGGGGCGGAATTACACTTTTTCTCTCCAATTAATGATAAAAAAGTGCCGGATGACGCCGATGGTATTATTCTTTGGGGAGGATATCCGGAACTTTGGGCAAAGGGGCTTTCGGATAACACATCTATGAAAAAAAGCATTAAACAAAAGATTGAAAGCGGAATGCCAGTTTACGCAGAATGTGGCGGATTTATGTATCTACAGGAATATTTGACAGATTTACAAGGGCAAACGTATAACATGCTTGGGGCAATAAAAGGACACTCCAAAATGACGAATCGCCTTCAAAATTTTGGATATGTTGAGCTTACAGCTAACTATGACAATATGCTTTGTAATAGATATGACAAAATAAATGCACATTCATTCCACTATTCTTCAAGTGATAACGAAGGGAATGCTTTTACGGCTTTTAAAAAGAGCACAAACAGCGAATACCCTTGTATAGTAGCTTTTAATAATGTTTTTGCGGGTTATTTGCATATGCATTTTTGGGGTAACATAAATTTTGCAAAAAGATTTACTAAAGCTTGTGGCGCATACCGATATAGGTTGAGAAAAGAGGAGTAACATGGAATTTATATTTGAGCCTGAAGAAATAGAAAGAAAGAGTTTTGAGATTATAAGCAGCTTATTATGTGATAAAAAAATAAGCCAAGAGAATAGCAATGTAATAAAAAGGGTTATACATACAACGGCAGACTTTGACTATGCCGACAATCTAATTTTCTCTGATAAAGCAGTGGAAATTGCAATAAACGTTTTAAAAAACGGTGTTGACATTGTAACGGATACACAAATGGCAAAATCCGGTATAAATAAAAAAAATCTTGCTGCATTAAATTGCTCGGTACACTGTTTTATGGACTCAGATGAAGTTGCTGTTTTAGCAAAGGAAAAGGGCATAACAAGAGCGGCGGTAGCGGTGGAATACGCATCAAAGAATTTGGAAAACCCTCTTATTTTTGTTGTCGGAAATGCTCCTACGGCGTTAATCCGCTTATACGATTTGATTAAACAGGGGTTATGCAAACCTGCGCTTATAATTGGTGCTCCTGTTGGCTTTGTAAATGTGGTGGAATCCAAGGAATTAATTATGCAGTTAGATGTGCCATATATAGTTGCTAAAGGAAGAAAAGGCGGAAGCAACGTAGCTGCCGCTATATGTAATGCGTTGCAATATGAGATTTTAAGAAATGGTCGCAGTGCTAATTAACACGTTATTTTAAAGAGGTCAAAAGGTGAATGTATATATTGTTAGACATGGGCAAACAGAATGGAATAAATTAATGCGCTGGCAAGGAAATAAAGATATTCCTTTAAATGAAACAGGGATTGAACAATCCAAGCAGATTTCAGAAAAACTGCTAAACTATAATATAAGCCGTATATACTCAAGCCCCCTTATAAGGGCATATGAAACGGCAAGAATAATTCAAAAAAAAATACATATAGAAATAGTTCTTCTTGATGCACTGAAAGAAATAAGTATAGGGGAATGGGAAGGGCTTACACTTAAAGAAATGGAGCAATGTTACGGCGATTTATATAAGGAATGGAACATAAACGAGGCAGCTCATGTGGGCTTTGGAATTGAAAACTATAAAAGCCTTCAAAACAGAGCATTTGCCGCATTAAGTGAAATATGTTCCACAGAATATAACGCCGTATTGTTGGTTACTCATGGAACTTGGATACGAGCCCTAATGTGTAAGCTACTTCATATTCCGCTATGTTACCGTAACTTTTTTGAGATAGACAATACAGGTATAAATGTTATAGAATATGATAAAAACAATTGTTCATTTAAGGTTATAACGCTTAACGCCTTATAAGAGCAGAATAAGGGCGAAGAAAGAGGTGCGGATTATTATATGCAGCAACAGAATTCTTTTAATTATTTTTGCAACAAGGACTGTGAATATTTTCCTTGCCATAAAGGTGTGGATGCGGAAAAGTTTAATTGCTTGTTTTGTTTCTGTCCTCTTTATATGCTAGGTGATAAATGCGGTGGAAAATTTGTTTATTCAGAAACTAAAAACCGTATAAAGAGCTGCACTAATTGTGAACTTCCTCACAATCCCGATTATTACGATGAAATAATCACAAAATTGAAGGAAGTAATGGTGTCTTCCGAAGTATAGCAGTGTTTTAATTGAACGTGAGTTTCTAACAATGTAGGGAATGACCCCTGTGTCATTCCGCTTTCAGGAAAATTGATGGCATTTTCGGAACGACACATGGGTCGTTCCCTACGTATTTCAGATGTCATTTGTGTATACTGTCGGTTTATGAAACGCACGTAGTAATTTATTTTTACCATTTGACAAACATGTTTTATTATGTTAGATTATTAAAAGTTTAATATTAAACAGGGGAGCTTTTTTGGCTGAGAGGAAGCGTAGACTTCGACCCTTTAACCTGATTCAGGTAATGCTGACGTAGGGAGATTTTTTGTTGTATAAAACTCCCTCTGGCAGGGAGGTTTTTTTATTTATAAGTATATTTACCCAGCGGCTGGTATTGTTGGAATTATTGTTTTTTGGCAAGGGGTTTGTTCTCTTGGTCTTGCCCCGGCTTTTATTTTGCCATCGCCGGTTAACGTTTTAAAAGCATTTATTTTTAATTTTTCTCAGCTTGCAGAGCATAGCGCAGTGTCTCTTGCGGAAGCTTTTTTGGGGCTTTTTATCGGTGTTTTTTTAGGGTTTGTGTTTGCAGTTATAATGGATAAGTCGGAATCGTTTTATAAAATGTTTTATCCCTTGATTATTATTAGCCAAACTATACCGGTTATTGCCGTTGCACCTCTTTTGGTTTTATGGTTTGGGTACGGTATTGCGCCTAAAGTTGTGTTGATTGTTTTGGTTTGCTTTTTCCCAATGACAATTGCTCTTTTAGATGCTTTCCGTAATGTGGATAATGACGTAATAAATTTGCTAAAGTCAATGGGGGCAACTGAAATTGATATTTATAAGCACGTTAAACTGCCATGGGCGTTGCCATCTGTTTTTTCCGGGCTTAAAATATCAGTTTCTTATGCAGTTGTAGGAGCAGTTATTGCGGAATGGCTTGGGGGAACAAAAGGACTGGGAGTTTATATGACTAAAGTAAGAAAATCCTATTCTTTTGATAAAATGTTTGCTGTAATTTTACTAATTTCGCTAATAAGTCTAATGTTAATATGGCTTGTAGCTTTTATGGAAAAAAAGGCTATGCCTTGGAAATTTTTAAGAAAAGAGGAAAGTAATTGAAAAAGTTTTTTATATTAACAATGCTTGCTGTTGTTTTAAGCGGATGTGCTAAAAAAGAAGAAGAGGCTTCTGTTAAAATAGCGTTGGACTGGATACCAAATACAAACCATACAGGTCTTTATGTTGCGCTTGAAAAGGGATATTACGCTGAAAATGGTCTAAACGTTTCAATTTTAGAGCCACCGGAGGACGGGGCTGTACCCCTTATGGCATCGGGAAATGCTGATTTTGCCATAAGTTATCAAGAAGAAATTGCTGCTGCTCTTTCTTCGGATACGCCTCTGCCGGTTGTAAGCGTAGCGGCAATAATAGAGCATAACACTTCCGGCATAATTTCTTTAAAGGAAAATAATATTTTAGGTCCAAAAGACATTGAAAATCATTCCTGCGCAACATGGAACACACCTGTAGAACAGGCGATTCTTAAAGATGTTATAACTAAAGACGGCGGAGATTTTAACAATGTTAATTTAATTCCACTTAACGTAACAGACGTTATAACAGCTTTGCAAACAGATATTGATGCGGTGTGGATTTATTATGCTTGGGATGGCGTTGCTACAGAGCTTGCCGGGCTTGATACAAATTATTTTTATTTCAAGGATATTGACAAAGACCTTGACTTTTACACCCCGGTAATTGCGGCTAATGAAAATTATTTAAAAAATAATTCTGAAACGGCAAAAAAATTTCTTGAAGCAACAAAAAAAGGATATATATATGCTACTGAAAACCCAGAGGAAGCCGCAATTATTATTGTTAAACATGCGCCGGAAATAGATTTGGATTTGGCTATAAAAAGCCAAGAATATTTAGCGAGTCAGTACGCAACGGATAAAAATAAATGGGGCGAAATTGATATTAACCGATGGGATGCATTTTTTGATTGGCTTTACAACAACGGCGTTATAGAAAAAAAATTAAACAGCGGGCAGGGCTTTACAAATGAGTATTTACCCAAATAATATAAAGCTGTATACAAAGGGCATAACTAAATATTATCAAGGTATGGCTATTATAGATGATATATCCGTTTGTCTTAAAGAAAATGAGATTGTTTCAGTTTTAGGGCCAAGCGGAGTTGGCAAAACTACTTTGTTTCACATAATATCGGGCTTATTAAAGCCCGATATTGGCGGAGTGTTTTATAATAATGAGGAAGTAACCGGGAAAATAGGTTATATAAGTTATATGCAGCAAAAAGACTTGTTGCTTCCTTTTAAAAAAGTTATAGATAACATAAGCCTGCCTCTAATTTTAAAAGGGGAAAACAAGCAAACAGCCAGAAGCAGGGCAAAAGAATTAATGGAGGAGTTTGGTCTTTCGGATTGCGAAGAACTTTACCCGGAGCAACTTTCAGGGGGAATGCGCCAAAGAGCGGCTCTTATCCGCACATATTTGCAAAACAACGACGTCGCCCTTTTCGACGAGCCGTTTTCAGCCCTTGATGCATTAACAAAAGCTTCTATGCAGGATTGGTTCACGGCATTTATTAAGAATATGAAAATGCAGGCCTTTTTTATAACTCACGATATTGACGAAGCAATTTCTTTAAGCGACAGAATTTATATTATTAATGGAATTCCGGGGAAAATTACAACTGAAATAACAATAGATAAACAATCCATGCCAAATAGTGAATTTAAGTTAACACAAACTTTTCTTGAATATAAAAAACAAATTATTGGAGCTTTGGAAATAAAACCGTGATTAGCGAAAGCGTTTTGCGGTTTTTTATTATTGAAACAAGCTAATTATTGTGGTATAGTGAATTGGCAATTAATAATTCAGTACTGTTTCCAATTAGATGCGGATTAATTATTGAATTGAATTGGAAACAGTATAAATAAGGGAAAATCATGGGAAAAGAAAAAACACTTGTAAAAAATATAGGTATTTTTGCAATGGGGACGTTTACCTCAAAGCTTTTAAGTGTCATATTAATAAGGCTTTATACAAGCTACATACCGCCGGAGGATTTCGGCTACTACAATTTGCTTATTAACGCTACGCTTGTTATAATTCCGATTTCTATTTTGCAAATTACTGATGCACTGTACAGATTTTTGCTTGAATCTAATGATGAGGAAACAAGACAAAACGCTATTTCTAATGCTTTTGCGGTTTTATTAAGCGGATACGGTTTAATGGGGATTGGAATTTTAATAGCCAACAGCATTTTTAATATTAAGTATGGAAACATTTTGTTTCAATATATAATATGTAACGTTTTGTTTACGTTTTGCCAGTTTAGCGCAAGAGGGCTTAAACATAACAAAGTTTTTGCCGCCGCCGGAATATTGCATACGGCTGTAATGGGTATTTCAAATGTTGTAATGTTCGTGGGCTTTCATATGGATGTTTCTGCTCTTTTTTACTCCGAAATGCTAGCGGCACTTGCAGGGGTTGTATATGTTGAAAAAAATGTTGGTGTTTTAAGAAGCATTCGTATTAAAAAGATAAAAAATAAGTTTATTCAAACAATGTGTAAATATAGCGTTCCGCTTTTGCCAAATGCCATTATGTGGTGGTTTTTAGTAATGGGAAGCCGCTATGTTATAAAATATTATCTGGGCAATTATTATTGCGGAATTTATGATGTATCCGCCAAATTTCCGGCTTTATTAATGACGGTTAACAGCGTTTTTAATTACTCATGGCAGGAAAGCGCAATTTCCGAGTATTCCTCAAAAGATAGAAACGAATATTACACAAAAACGTTTAAAGTTTATATGCGGCTTTTAATGTCTGCGTTTTTAATACTAATACCGCTAACAAAATATTTAATGCTTTTACTTGTAGATGCCCAATATGCTACGGCATGGAAATACGTACCGTTTTTATATATGGGAAGCATGTTTTCGGCATTTGCCCTTTTTTATAACGCAGGTTATTTAAGCACGAAAAAAACTTTCGGAGCATTTGCAACGTCTATAGGCGGAACTTTTGTAAGCGTGCTTATATGTATTTTCTTAATTCCAACAATGGGTATTCAGGCGGCAGCTCTTGCTAATATGCTTGCATTTTTGGTTGTATGGATAACAAGAGTAATACACACAAGAGGCTTTTTTGACATTAGAATTGATTTTAAAACGCTAATGCCGTTATTATTGCTTTCAGCAATTTATATTTATTTATATTTTGCTCAAAACATTGTTTTAGATGTTATTATGATAGGCTTTGCAGTGATATTATTCTTTTTTTATAATAAAGAGCTTATTTTAAAAAGCTTTAATGCGTTGTGTAAGGTAAAACTATCAACAAGAGGTGGAGCATGAAAACAGGGTTAATTACATTTCATTTTGCCCATCATTACGGGGCACAGCTTCAAGCATATGCCCTTATGACAGCGGCTGAAAAGGCAGAAAACGGAAATAAATGCGAAATAATAGATTACAGGCTTCCTCATACAACAATGACAAATAAGCTTTTTGAAAAAAATAACTCACTGCGCTCTGTTTTAAGAAACAGTCATACCGCTTTAAATTATTCTGCTTTATCAAGACGGTACAATAGGTTTAATAACTTTGTTGATGATAAAATGAATTTGAGCAAACAGTCTTTTACAAAATTTGAAGAACTTTCGTCTTATAAATTTGACTATAACGCTTTTATTTGCGGTAGCGACCAAATATGGAACCCGTTTATTTTTGAAAAAAAAAGGTTTGACCCATCGTTCTTTATTGCATTTGCAAAAGAGAAAAAGTTATGCGCTTATGCTCCAAGCTTTGGAACGCCGGAAATACCTGCTGAAATGCATAATGAGCTTATAGGTTATTTACAAAGCTTTTCTCACATTTCTGTAAGGGAAAAGCAGGGGCAAAAAATTATAAAGGAAGTAGCAGGACTGGACGTTCCTGTTGTTCTTGACCCAACGCTTTTGTTAACAGGTGAGGAATGGGGGAAAATTGCATCTCCTTCGCAACAGGGCGAAAATTATATTTTATGTTATTTTGTTTCAGAGCCTAAACACTTAGCGCCTCAAGTTGAAGCGGCAAAAAAGCATTTTAATATGGAATGTATACAGCTTGCAGGGGCAAGGCGCAAACTTGATGGGGTTAAAAAAGTAATTTTAGATGCAGGACCTTGCGAATTTTTGTCGTTGTTTAAAAATGCTTCTTTTGTAATAACAAATTCATTTCATGGGGCGGTATTTTCTCTTTTATTTAAAAAGCCGTTTATTTCAGGAGTAAGCACTGCTGAAATTGAAAACCCGGAAAAATCAAGGGTCGGAAGCTTGCTTTCTTCATTGGGGCAAACAGAAAGGCTTTCTGCAAGTTCCAGCCAAAAAATTAGTTTTGAGATTGACTATACGGAAACAGACAAACTTTTGGCAAAGGAACGGGAATTTTCTTTTAAATATTTGTGTAATGCTTTAAGGGGATAGAGAAATGCTTGCAAAAAAAGAAAATTGTACAGGCTGTGGGGCATGTTTTAATATTTGTCCTAAAAAAGTAATTGAAATGAAAGCAGATTCCGAGGGATTTTTGTACCCAGAAGTAGGTGAGGGGTGTAATAACTGCGGAGTTTGCGAAAAAATATGCCCGGGCTTAAATGTTGTTGTATTTAATGAAAAGCCGAGGGAAGCTAACGCTGTTTGGACAAACAGCCAAGAGGACAGAGCGAGAAGCTCATCCGGCGGATTTTTTAATATATTAGTAGAATATACTCTTTCAAAAAACGGCATTATCTTCGGTGCGGCTTTTGACGGGGGCTTTAACCTTTATCACACATTTGGGGAAAGTAAAGAAGACTGTTTAAAATTTGCTGGCTCTAAATATTTGCAAAGCGACATTAAAGGCACATACGCAAAAGTGTTAAAGGAGCTAAAAGGCGAAAGAACCGTTTTATATTCTGGAACACCATGCCAAATTGCTGGGCTTTACGCCTTTTTGGGTAAAGATTACGACGAGCTTATTACTTGTGACGTAGTTTGCAACGGAGTTCCATCGCCTCTTGTTTTTGATAAGTATTTAAAACACCTTGAAAACTCTCAAAGCTCTAAAGCAGTAGAAGTCCGCTTTAAAGACAAGAGAATGGGATGGCATAAGCCCCATTTTACAGTTAAATTCCAAAATGGAACGGAATTTTCTAAAAATATTAACGAAACGGAGTTTGGCAGAGGTTTTGGGCAGGCGCTATTTCTGCGCCCAGTGTGCGGAAGCTGTCAGTTTGCAAAAGAATCAAGAGTTGCTGATTTTACTTTAGCTGATTTTTGGGGATTAGGCGCAAAAACACCTTTTGGACATAAAACTGAAAGCGGCGTATCTCTCGTTCTTATAAACAGCGAAAAGGCTAAAGAAATATACAAAGATTTACCACAAAATTTTACAAGTGTAATAAGAGAGTTTTCGGAAGCTACCGACGGAAATTCAAGGCTTAAATATCCTCTTAAACACAGCCCAAACAGGGAAGAGTTTTTTAAAGCTTTTACATCAAAGCCTTTTGATGAGGTAATGAAAACGAAGCTAGCAATGCCGGGGCTTTTGTATAAGGTTATGGCGAAAGTTTTAAATGATGATATGAAAAAAGCAATAAGAAGTTTTGTAAAGAAATAAAAATGAGCGACCGATGGTCGTCCATTTTAGGCTGTCGACAATTTTTGTCGGCAGCCAATTTTTTGTAATAATATCCTCATTTCTTTTGCACAATGCTATTTGGAACTCGGAACGCATACAATGCGTTCCCTACGAAATATCATGGCAAAATAGAAAATAAGAATGTCATATTGTAGGGAACTCATTGTATGCGTTCCGTAGGCTGTCGGAGACCATTGCCGGCAGCCAATTTTTTGTAATAATATCCTCATTTCTTTTGCACAATGCCATTTGGAACTCGGAACGCATACAATGCGTTCCCTACGAAATATCATGGCAAAATAGAAAATAAGAATGTCATATTGTAGGGAACTCATTGTATGCGTTCCGTAGGCTGTCGGAGGCCATTGTCGTCAGCCAATTTTTTTGTAACAATATCCTCATTTCTTTTGCACAATGCCATTTGGAATGAGGAACGCATACAATGCGTTCCCTACGAATCATCATGGCAAAATAGGACGTTAGAATGGCATATTGTAGGGAACGCATTGTATGCGTTCCGTAGGCTGTCGGAGACCATTGCCGGCAGCCAATTTTTTGTAATAATATCCTCATTTCTTTTGCACAATGCCATTTGGAACTCGGAACGCATACAATGCGTTCCCTACGAAATATCATGGCAAAATAGAAAATAAGAATGTCATATTGTAGGGAACGCATTGTATGCGTTCCGTAGGCTGTCGGAGACCATTGCCGTCAGCCAATTTTTTGTAACAATATCCTCATTTCTTTTGCACAATGCCATTTGGAATGCGGAACGCATACAATGCGTTCCCTACGAATCATCATGGCAAAATAGAAATTAAGAATGTCATATTGTACGGAACGCATTGTATGCGTTCCGTAGGCTGTCGTCAGCCATTACCGACAGCCAATTTTGTAATAATACATTCACTTCTTCTCTACAATGCTATTCGCCTATAATCTAAAATGAGCGACCGCTGGTCGCTCATTTTAATCACAAATTTCAAATAACAGTAGGTTTTTTACCAATTTTAACAGCTGTAAGTGTGATACCCATTATAAGGAAAAACATAACCATATTTCTGGGATAAAACCATACATATTCCACAAACCCTATTGCTAAAGTACCAATTATTGCGCCAAAACCTGCCGCAACAAAAGGTTTTAAATCGTTTTCAAACAGGTTTGAAGTAATTGCTTTTAAGCTTCGTTTTAAAAATGAAGCTATAAACGCCAGAAATGAAAAAAGCCCCAGTATACCCATTTCCGCCCAAATCTGCATAAATATATTATGGCAGTGTATTGGAACGCTTTTTGTAAGCATTGCGCTTGTTGTATGGATAACTTTAAAATAAATGTTGGCGTAATCGTATAAAACGTCGTTGCCAAGACCGTAGCCGGAAAACCACCGCTCCGATACAATTGGCCACATTGTTCCGATAATTGCAAAGCGGTACTGGCTTGAAGTATCGTTGGAAATAAAAATAGTAAGGATTCGTCTGTAAACCCATGTGGGTAAAAACGGAATAATTACAAGCCCTAATACCAATAAAAACGGTAATAATCTAGGTGCAATAAACAGCATAAACAGAAACAGGCAAAGAGCAAGCCCAATCCAGCCGGAACGGGACATTGTAAACACCATTGAAACCGCAAGGGTTGCAGCACAGCCAAGAGATAAAAGCTTTACATAAATGTTTTTTGTATACATAAAAACTGCAATGAAAAACGGAAATATTAATACAATAAGCTCCGCAAAGTTGTTAGGGTTTTCATAAAGGGAGTAAATTCTGCCTGGAATACCCTCGTTTTGCACTAAGTCAACCTGCCATGATTTTAGAGGCACGCCTACTATTGATTGATAAACCCCGTAAAGACCGCCTACAGTCATTCCTACAAGAACAGGGGCTAAAAAGCCTAAAAACTCGCCTTTGGTTTTAATTATTGAAACAGGCAGAGCCATTGCCAAAAACGCAGTTATATAAAAAAGCAAAAATCTTACGCTTCTTGAAATGTCTTTGGAAAAAATAAAGCTAAACCCTACGAAAAGTAGAAATAAAAATGTATAAAAGCCTAGCTCTTTAAGTTTAAAACCGTCAAAACGCCCTGTTACGGCGCAGACAAAAAATAAAAACAGAAGAGCAATAAAAATTAATAAGCTGTATAAATTGTTCCAGTAATCATGGGGTACAATAAAAATAAAACCAACGAGAAGCCCGGAATATAGAAACAATCTTTCAGAAAATAATTGTATAATTTTATAAAATATGCTTGTTTCAAGTATATTTTTAAGCTTTTTATTAATAACGCCGAAAATTTTTGGTATTAGGTTTAAAGTGTTATCTATTAAAAAATAAAAGGCAGATTTGTCCCAACTTTTTTCTGCAAAGCCGTCTTTAAAAAGAAACTGAAAAATTGAACTGTTTTTAAAGGCTGATACAATTGCATTTTTTATTCTTATAAAGCAGGATATAATAAGGCTTTGGGAAAAATACCTGCTTAGAACTGCATAAAGCCTAAATATCCAGCCGAAAAAGAAGCTTTCCTTAAACATTTAAGCCCCACCTTATTCAGTTATTTTTTTAAAATTAGAAAGCCTTATAGGAAGAACAGCGTTACCTATTTTAACGTCTAAGTTACGGTTAAAGTAATAGTCGGTGTTATCGAAGGTTATGCCGCCTTTTTCCAAGAAAATGCCTGTTCCCTCTGCTGTAACTTTAACGCTGCAATATTCCGGTCTTGGGCCCATAACGTATTCGCCGTCGGAATTGTATGCGTAAGAGTGGCTTGGCTCTATTTCAATTTTTGTGATTTTGCCTAAAACAGCATTTGTGTTTCTGTCGCTGATAATGTCACCTTCAGAAAATTTGCCTTCAACGTAGTCAGCAATTATTTCTGTGTTAACAAAGTATAGCTCAACTTTTTCCTTGCTAACAGGCGTAATAATACCACCTTTACTTGCACCTAAAAATTTGTTTGCCCCGAAAACTCCAACAATAATTATAAGTACGACAACAAAAATATCAATAATATTAATTTTGCCGAAAAGTTTCCCGTTTTTGTCGATAATCATTAAATCCAAACTCCTTTGTATAATATAGTGAGTATGTACAGCCATAACAAATGTTCTGTAAAACAACACGTCATACTCATAATATTACACTGCTTGTCAATGATTGTCAATATTGTGTTGTTTTTAAAAAAATAATACGCCTTGACAGTGGGGCGTATCAAATATATAATAATTTTATTATATAAATATGAAGGAGCTTTAAAATGGAGCACTTAGATGATGAAAAGTCGGTTGATATAATTACGGCTGATGAAGAAAATGATGTACATAACAATGAAAAAGCTGAAACCGACGAGCCAACCGTAGAATTAGACGCTTCCGTAATAGAAGAGCCTGAGGATATTTTTACTCCAGATATAACATTAACAGAAGAAAACAATGACATTAAAACTGATGTAACGACAGATAAAAAAACAAAGAGTTTAACAAAAATTATAACAGCTGTTGCAATTGTTGCTGCTTTGGGGCTTATTGCTTTATTTGCCTTAAATAAAGGCGTATCTGCTAAAAAAGCGCCGAAATTATTTTTTGGGGCAGCTATTGCAAACACACAAAAGGAATTTAGTTTATTTACAGATAACGCTTTTTTAAATACAGTAACACTAATAACAAGCGGCTCTAACATGCAAGATATGGACATTTCTTTTAAAAGACTAAACATTCCGGATGCAGAAATCCCACCATTTTTTGACGATTTTGGAATTAATGTTAACTCCATGGTAAACAGAGATGAAGAAAGGGCATTAATTAATGTAAAGGCAAAAAAAGCAGATGCTTCGTTTTTGTCAGCAAATATGTTTGTTTCAAACGACCAAATTGGTTTTCAAGTTCCAGAGTTATATTCAAAGTATTTAACTATGCCTACCGTACAGTTTGCGGAGGGGTGGAACAATTCATTTTTCGGGAAGGAATCACCAATAAGTTATGATTTTCAAATAGACAACTTGTTTAACAAATTGTTTAAAACGGAAGATGGAGAGCAATTTAATTATAACGACAAAGTTGCTTCGCTTATTCAAAATTATCATGCCGAGGTGGAGTTCACTTATTTAGGCAAAGTTTCAAAAGAATACAAAGGTGCAGAGGGTCAATATGAGGCTATAGCTGTATCAATACCTCAAGATAAATTTAAAGACTTAGTTTTAGGCTTATGGGATATTTATTACGAAAGCTTGTCAAATTATGCAGATGTCTTTAGCCAGTATGCATACGCTGAAATTGATAACGCTAGAGCTGAAATGGAAAATCAGCTTTTAAACACTGAATTTAACGACCCTATTACAATTAACTTTATGTTTAATAAAAAGAATCAAATTATAGGAATGTGGGGGGATATTAACGCAGTATCAGATGACGGAGGGTTAAACTGCATATACAATATGTATTTTACAGGAGAAGCTAAAATCGGAGATGTTAAAAACATTAACGCCGTTGTTACGGATAAATATGACAATGTTATGGAAATTAACTTAATAGCTGATACCTCAGGAACAACAAATACAAAATATTTATACAACACTCAATTTACTATAAATTCTTCAGATTCCGAAGAGGACATAACCGGAAATGTAAGCGTGCTTTACGATACAGCAGCTGAAAGCGATAACTTTGAAAGCAAAGTTCAATTTAAGTTTTCGGAGGGAGTTAATGAGATTGAGCTGGATTTAAATGGTACTGTTAAAGCAGACCAGAAAGGCTTAACTGCCAGCGCAGATTTTAGCAAAGCCGACCTTATGATTATGTCCGACGGCGAAATTGTTAATTTTGGAGCTAATATAAAATATAATGCAAGTGCCCAAACGCCTGTTATAGACGTTCCGGGGGATACTGTGGCTGTGTTTGATTTAAACCAAATGGAGGCTTTATCAATACTGTTTGAAGTTTATGGAAAGCTTGGCAGCATCCCGGGGATGTCTGAATTATTAGGAATGTAAGGTGGTTTATAATTTTAAAGGTTAATGGTTTATCCAAAAAATATGGTGACAAACAGGTTCTTGATAACGTTTCGTTTACCGTAGATAAAGGGCAGATTGTTGGAATTATTGGAAGAAACGGCTCAGGAAAATCAACTCTTTTATCAATTGTCAGCGCATCTCAGACAAATTTTGACGGAGAAGTTTTATACGATGATGTTAGCATAACCAATAAAGCCTTTAACAGAGAGAAGACTATAGGTTATGTCCCTCAGGAAGATTTTTTGTTCAGCGATTTATCGGTGAACGACAATATCGACTTTTGGGCTTCGGCTTATAGGGTGAAAAATAAAGACAGTAATTTGTTAGATGATTTAGGGCTTTTGGAAATAAGCCATAAAAAGGTTAAAAAGCTTTCAGGCGGAATGAAGCGGCGTTTAATGATTGCCGTGTCAATTTTGCACAGCCCAGAATACATATTACTAGACGAACCAAACACCGGGCTTGATTTTTATTATAAAGAAGCGTTATATGCCCACTTGAAAAAACTTAAAGCCCAAAATAAAGCAGTTTTATACGCAGGGCACGACATTGATCAAATGGCTGGCTTGTGCGATAATATATTAATATTAAATAAAGGAAAACTCGAGGAGGATATTGCTGATGAAGCATATAAAAACATTAAGGACAGAATTAAAAATGCATACGGGGGGCTGCGGTGAATGCCAAACATCTTGCCAGTCCGCTTGCAAAACATCTTGCACAGTTGCTAACCAAAGCTGCGAAAACCAAATATTAAAAAATAAAACAAGAAATGCACAAGTAAAACAATGATACATTTATACAAAATGAACGGGCTAAATATCGTTATGGATGTTAACAGCGGCGCTATACATAATGTAGACGGTTTAGCCTATGATATAATTGATTATATTAATAAAAACCACAAGAATATTAAAGAAGCTAGCTTAATTAATGAGCTGGCTTCTGTTTTGAATTGCCCTCGGGAAGAAGTTGCAGAAGCGGTTGAAGAATTAAAAGAACTTTGGGAAAGCGGAATTTTGTTTAGCCCACAGCCGGAATACAATTATAAAGAGAGAAAGCCGGTTGTAAAAGCACTTTGCCTGCATATCGCTCACGACTGCAATTTAAGATGCACATACTGTTTTGCAGGGGACGGAGAATATAAAGGTAAAAAGGAACATATGTCCTTAGAAGTCGGAAAAGCCGCAATTAATTTTTTAATAAAAAATTCCGGCGGAAGAAAACAGCTTGAAGTGGACTTTTTCGGAGGAGAACCTTTATTAAACTTTGATGTAGTTAAACAAATTGTAAGTTATGGAAATAAACAGGCAGAAATTTGTGATAAAGTTATACGTTTTACAATAACAACAAATGGGCTTTTGTTAGATGATGATAAAGCAGATTTTATAAACAGCAATATGTCTAACGTTGTTTTAAGCCTAGACGGCAGAAAAGAAGTTAATGATAAATTCAGAAAAACAGCAGGGGGAAACGGTTCTTACGACGTTATTTTGCCAAAATTCTTAGACCTTGTTAATAAAAGAGGAAATAAGGATTATTACGTTAGAGGAACGTTTACAAGAGAAAATCTTGATTTTTGTGAAGATGTTTTCCATTTATACAATGCCGGTTTTCAGCATGTTTCCGTAGAGCCTGTGGTAGGCGAAAAAGACGTAAACTATACAATAAAAGAAGAAGACTTACCTAAAATATACGAGGAATATGAAAAGCTTGCGGTTAAGCTGCTTATTGATGACGAAAGACCGAATTTCTTCCATTTTAACATAGACTTGCAAAGCGGACCATGCCTTTCTAAAAGAGTTTCCGGATGTGGTTGTGGTGTTGAATATTTGGCTGTTACACCAACGGGAGAGCTTTTTCCATGCCACCAGTTTGTGGGTGAGGAGAAATTTAAGCTTGGAAACGTTTTTGATGGTGAGGTTAACAGACAAATTACTGAGGAATTTGAAAAAACTAATGTTTTCACCAAAGAAAAATGTCAATCATGTTTTGCAAAATATTTTTGCAGTGGTGGATGTTTTGCGAATTCGTATTTTACCAACGGCGACATTAATGACCCATGTGATATTGCCTGCAATTTGCAGAAAAAACGGGTAGAATGCGCAATTATGATGAAAGCATATGAATATTTATAAAAATTTTGGCGCACATATATGTGCGCCCCACAGGCTGTCGACAATCCTTGTCGGTCATCTGTCTATAATAAAAGGCTTTCGGCTTTGAGCCGAAAGCCTTTTATTGAAAATAGCATAAAGAGAATCTATTAAAACTCATTAAGTCTGCTTATAACGCTAGAGTCTATAATTTTTATGTTGGCTTGTCTTATGCGTTCAAGAGCATTTTCTTGGTCTGCAAGGCGCAAAATAACCATTGCGTCGTGCTCTTTGGAACGGCTTGTAAAGGCATACATATATTCGATGGAAACGCCGACTTTTGTGATTTCAGTAAGAACATTATGTAAGCTGCCTGGCGTATGTTCCAGTGCAACTGCAATAACATCGGAAACGATAACCGTAAGCCCTCGTTTTTTTAAGGCTTCTTTTGCGGCCCTGGCATCCTCAACAATTAAGCGGACAATACCGAAATCAGTTGAATCTGCTAAACTTAAAGCATGAAGGTTAATTTCGTCTTCCGCAAAGTACCCGGTAATTTCTGCAAGACGCCCTGGGACGTTTTCAACAAAAATTGACAACTGCTTTAATAACATAAAATACCCCCTAAATTTTTCTTAAATCAATTACTCTTTTAGCTTTTCCTTCGCTTCTTTGAATTGATTTGTGTTCAACAAGCTTAACCTTGCAGGAAACCCCTAAAACGCTTTCAATCTGGTCTTTTATTTTGCTTTCAAGGCTTTCAAGACCTTTAATGTTATCTGCGAACATATCTTCAGACATTTCAATTTCTACTGTCATAATATCTAAATTATGTATTCTGTCTACAATAATTTGATAATGAGGGGATGTTTCACCAACTGCAAGAAGAACGCTTTCAATTTGCGACGGAAATACGTTAACCCCGCGGATTATAAGCATATCGTCGCTTCTGCCTGTAGGTTTGGTCATTCTTGCATGGTAACGTCCGCATTCACACTTTTCGTAATGTAAGGAGCTTAAATCTTTAGTGCGGTATCTTATAAGAGGAAAGCCCTCTTTTGTAATTGTTGTAAAAACAATTTCTCCTGTAGAACCTTCCGGCAATACTTCGCCTGTAACAGGGTCGATTATTTCAGCTATGTAACAGTCTTCCCAAATATGCAGCCCGTTCTGATAACGGCACTCTTGAGAAACGCTTGGTCCCATGATTTCGCTTAAACCGTAAAGGTCAAATGCTTTTATGCCAAGGCCTGCTTCAATTTCTTTACGCATATTTTCGCTCCAAGGTTCAGCTCCAAAAACACCTGCTTGAAGTTTTAAATCTTCTTTTTTAACTCCCATTTCCCTCATTGTTTCCCCAATAAAAAGTGCATACGATGGTGTGCAGCAAAGGAGTGTAGTCTCAAAATCTATCATCATATTTATTTGTCTCTGGGTATTGCCTGTTGAAGCTGGGATTGTAACAGCTCCAAGTTTTTCGGCGCCGTAATGTGTGCCTAAACCTCCAGTAAACAAACCGTATCCGTAACAAACTTGAATGCGAGAATTCCTGTCTGCTCCTGTCATAACAAAACAACGAGCCATGCATTCAGACCATATGTCAAGATCACGCGTTGTATAACCCACAACGGTTTGCTTACCTGTTGTACCGCTGGAGGCGTGGATTCTAACAATTTCTTCCATTGGTGAGGCAAACATGCCGAAAGGGTATGTGTCTCGTAAGTCCGTTTTTGTTGTAAACGGCAAATGCTTAATGTCTTCAAGATTTTTAATGTCCCCAGGCATAATACCTTTTTCTTGCATTTTGTTTCTGTAATGGGGTACGTTAGAGTACACCCTGTCTACAATAGTGTGAAGCCTGTCCGTCTGAAGTTCTCTTAACTTTTCTCTGTTAAGAAGCTCAATAGACTCATTCCAATACCGTTCCATTTAAATTTTACCCCCTAGAACAATTTAATAGCTATTTAAAAGGAGTATAACATATTAAAGTGTTAAATTCCATAGTATTATTAATTTTAAAGGGTATTTATCAAAAATTTTGTTTAATAACTTGACGGACAATGTAAATTAAACTATAATAGCATATGAATTTAATCAGAATAAATTTTATATTATTTTATTTAAGGAGGTGCTTTTGGTGAAAAGAACATTCCAGCCCAAAAAAAGACAAAGAAGTAAAGAACACGGCTTTAGAAAAAGGATGTCCACAGCCAACGGCAGAAAAGTTCTGCTTAGAAGAAGAAGAAAAGGTAGAAAAGAATTGTCGGCTTAAACCATTAAACTAAGGCTTTCTTGTGAAACTGTAATTCTAAACGGTTTTATGTTTTGCAAGAACTCGGTAAACGTGCGTACTTGAATGTGTACGAACGTTTGCCGGCTATGCGGAAATAAACCGCTTAGAGAATATCTTTTGCAAAAAGTCTATCGATAAAAGGCTGCATAGATTGTAGCCTTTTAATAATATTTGTGTTATACCTTTTAAAGGATTGAAAAGTTTGAAATTCACAGTTTCGTTAAAAAAGAACGCTCAATTTAGGAGCATTTATAACAGAGGAAAGTCTATTGCTAATAAAACTCTTGTTATGTATATTGTTAGAAACAATGAAGATGAAAACCGTCTCGGCGTTACCGTTTCCAAAAAAGTTGGAAAAGCTGTTATAAGAAATAAAGTTAGGCGGCGTATTAAAGAAAGCTATCGTTCGCTTGAATTAAATATTAAAAAAGGCTATGATATAATTATTATTGCAAGGATTTCTTGCAAGGAATCAACTTATTCGGAAGTTTTAAGTGCGGTAAAGCATTTGCTAAAAAAGCATGATTTGTTTGTACAATAAAGACTGAGGCTATAATTATGAAGCAAATTTTACTTTCATTATTAAAGTTTTATAAAAAGTTTATTTCGCCGTTTTTGCCGCCGTCGTGCCGCTTTTATCCGACTTGCTCTGACTATTGCTATGCAGCCATAGTTAAGCATGGCGTAATAAAGGGGCTAGTTCTTGGGGCTTACAGGCTTTTACGGTGTAACCCATTTTGCAGGGGCGGATACGACCCTGTTCCTTAGAGCCGTTTTGGTTTTATATTTATCCTTAATTAAACATAGGAGGAAAATAAGTTGTTCACTTCGCCTTTAATTTCAACGATTGTAATGCTTTCAAAGCAAATCCTGAGGAAAGACCCGGGCAATATTGTTGGGCCCATTGCGAAATTTTTAGGATATATTATTGACGCTCTTTTTAATTTGGTTTCCCAAATTTCTATTAGTAATTCTCTTGGGTTTTCAATAATTTTATTAACTATTGCAACAAGGTTTATAATGCTTCCTCTTGCTGTTGGCCAGCAGAAATCTATGTCAAACATGCAAAAAGTTCAGCCTCTTATAGAAAAAATAAAGAAAAAATATGAAAACAAAAAAGATGCAGAATCACAACAAAAAATGAACGCAGAGATTCAAAAGCTTTATCAAGAGCATAAAATTAATCCGTTAATGGGTTGTTTACCTCTTCTTATACAAATGCCCATATTTTTCGCTTTAAGTGATATTATGCAGCGTTCATATAAATATATTGGAAGAATTGGAGATTTATATTATAAATCCCAGGATTCTATTGCAAATGTAATTGTCGGAGCAAAAGAAACGCTTGGTGTTGAAAAATATGTTGAAATTTTACGTCCGTTAACCCTTCCAAAAATTCCAGAAAACATGATGAAATTAAAAGAATGGGATATTGCACAACCAGATATTATGGCAGAGTTTATTAATCGTTTTTCAATAGCGGATTGGAATTCTCTTATTGCACAAATGCCTGAACAGACTGTTAATTCTTTACAGACATTATTGGAGCAAAAAAATAAAATAGAAGTATTTTTCGGTATTGATTTGTTGCAGAACGCAATGGAATTGTCCGGCGGTTTTTCAAATATTTTCGCCAATATGTGGCCAGGCGTGTTAATACCTATTTTTGCAATAATTACGACATATTTGTCAACGCTTATAATGAATAAGCAATCTACGTCTACAGACGAAAATGCTAAAATGCAACAGAAAATGATGCTTTATGTTATGCCGATTGTTTTCGGCGGTATGACGGCGACTTTCCCTGCCGGCGTTGGTTTGTACTGGATAACCTCAACTGTTTTCCAGATAGGACAGCAATTTATACTTCATAAATATTTTTTCAAAGATTCAAAACAACCGACTAAGGAGAACACTCCTATTACTGTGAAGAAGAAGTAAGTTAGAGAGGGGATTATTTATGGACAGTATTGAAAAGACCGGTAAAACCGTTGATGAAGCTGTTAGCGAAGGTCTTAAAGCGTTAAATATTACAAAAGAGCAAGCGGAAATAACTATTTTGGAAGCCGGCTCTAAAGGCATATTGGGGATAGGTTCTAAACCGGCAAAAGTTTTAATAAAAGCAAAGTTTGACCCAGAGAACTGCGCCAAAAAGTTTTTAAAAGAAATAACTCTTTCAATGGGGCTTTGCGTAAACGTTGAGACAAAGCTTACTGAAAAGCAGTTATACATTAATTTAATTGGTGAAGACATAGGAGTATTAATAGGAAAAAGAGGGCAAACTCTTGACTCTCTTCAATATTTAACAAACCTCGTTGTAAACAAAGGAAATGCGCCTTATATAAGCGTTACGCTTGATACAGAAAATTACAGAAAAAGGCGCAAAGATACATTGGAAGCTCTTGCTTATAACTTAGCAAAAAAAGCAAAAGCGACTCGTAAAAAAGTTGTGCTGGAACCAATGAACCCATATGAAAGGCGTATAATACACGCCGCTTTACAGCACGATAAACATATAGATACTTACAGCGAGGGCAACGAGCCTTTCCGTTATGTAGTAATAATTTCTAAATAGGTATTGATATTATGAAGGAAAAAGATACAATCGCAGCAATTTCTACGGCAGTTGGTTCTTCCGGCATTGCCATTATTAGAATTAGCGGCGCAAACTCACTAAACATTATAAATAAAATATTTAAAACAAACAAAACGCTAACAAGCCATACAATGGTTTACGGCACGGTTTGCCAAGAAAACGGAGAAGCTGTTGACGAAGCTCTTGTTTGTTTTATGGAAAAACCACGCACTTATACAAAAGAAGATGTTGTGGAGATAAACTGTCATGGAGGGATAAAACCGGCAACAAGCGTTTTATCCCTTGTTTTACAGCAAGGCGCAAGGCACGCAGAGCCGGGAGAATTTACGAAGCGTGCTTTTTTGAATGGGCGCATAGATTTATCCCAAGCAGAAGCCGTTATGGACGTTATTAATTCCAAAACGGAGCTTTCGCAAAAAGCGGCTCTTAACCAGCTTAAAGGAAGCCTAAAGACTGAAATTAATTCTATTAGAGCAGAAATTTTAGAGCTTATTGCAAATATTGAAGCTTCTATTGATTACCCCGAGCATGAAATGGAATTTATGAATTTGGAGCGGGTTAATAAAAGTGCTGCTGAAATTTCAGAAAAGCTTAAAAAACTTATAAACAGTGAAAATAAAGGCAAAATTATAAAAGAAGGTATAGACACTGCAATTATCGGAAGCCCTAACGTTGGAAAATCCTCTCTGCTTAACTTTCTGTTAGACGAGGAACGGGCCATAGTTACGGATATCGCCGGAACAACAAGAGATATTTTGCAGGAAAGCGTTTGTATTGGTGATGTTTTGTTAAAATTAACAGACACTGCCGGGATAAGAAAAACTAGTGATGAAATCGAAAGAATAGGCGTTGAAAAATCAAGAAGGATTGCCGAAAATGCTGAGCTTATATTGTTTATGGCGGAAGCCGGAAAAGAGCTTTCATCAGAAGATATAGAAGTTTTAGAAGTTATAAGGGAAAAGAAAAAAATTATTCTTATAAATAAAAGTGACTTGGTTAGTGGTATAGATACAAAATGTTTTGAGAAATACGCCAGCTGTGATGATATAATTTTTATTTCTGTTAAGGAAAAAACCGGTATAGACAAGCTTTATGCAAAAATAAAGGATATTGCCTACGGCGGAGAACTTGAAATAAACAATGATATTTATATAAATAATTTACGGCATAAAATTTCCCTTGAAAGATGTTATAAATCCCTTAAAAGCGCAATGGATGCTATTTACTGCGGAATGGCCGAAGATTTTGTATCAATTGACTTGCAGGAGGCTTACAACGCTTTAGGAGAGATTACAGGGGAAACACTTGACGAGGACATTGTGGACAAAATATTTTCAAATTTTTGTCTTGGGAAATGAGAGTTAGAGAGATATGGATAAAACAACAGATGTATGCGTAATTGGCGGCGGACATGCAGGGTGCGAGGCGGCTCTTGCTTGTGCTAGGCTTGGGCTTAAAACTATGCTTTTTGCCATAAATTTAGATTCTATAGCTATGATGCCGTGCAACCCCAACATAGGGGGAACATCAAAAGGACATTTAGTTCGAGAAATTGACGCTTTAGGCGGAGAGATGGGCAAAAACATAGATAAAACATTTATACAAAGCCGTATGCTTAATAAAGGCAAAGGTCCGGCAGTTCATTCATTGCGTGCCCAGGCGGATAAAGCAAAATATTCTAGTGAAATGAAAAAAACATTAGAAAAACAAGAGAACTTAATAATAAAACAATCTGAAATAGTTGATATAATCGCCGAAAATGGTAAGGTAAAAGGTCTAAAAATGGAATCCGGGCAAGTAATTGGGGCGAAAGCCGTAATTTTATGTATGGGTACTTATGTTAAAGCAAGATGCCTTTGCGGTGAAGTTATTATAGACAGCGGACCAAACGGCTTTAGAAACGCCGTTTCTTTAAGCGATTCTCTTAAAGGCTTAGGCATAAGCCTTTTGCGTTTTAAAACAGGAACTCCTGCAAGAATAGACGGAAGCACAATAGACATTTCTAAAATGGAGGAGCAAAAAGGCGACCAGGTTATTGTTCCTTTTTCATTTGAAACGAACTCAAAGGAAATTCAAAGAGAACAAATATCCTGTTATTTAACTTATACAAACGAAAAAACCCATGAAATAATTAAAAAAAGTTTACACCGCTCTCCCCTTTATGCAGGGGTTATTGAGGGCACAGGCACAAGGTACTGCC
This sequence comes from uncultured Eubacteriales bacterium, assembly GCA_964545475.1. Taxonomy (GTDB): domain Bacteria; phylum Bacillota; class Clostridia; order Lachnospirales; family JAISER01; genus CAZJGG01. The sequence continues at coordinate 59,570 of CAZJGG010000005.1, forward strand.
CGTCTATTGAGGACAAGGTTATTCGCTTTGCGGATAAGGAAAGACACCAAGTTTTTGTAGAGCCGGAGGGAGAGGACACAAACGAGGTATATATTGCGGGAATGTCTACTTCCTTGCCGGAGGACGTTCAGGAAGAAATGTACAGAAGTGTTCCCGGCCTTGAAAACTGCCATATAACGAGAAACGGTTACGCCATTGAATATGACTGCCTCGATGCAACCCAGTTAAAACTTACCCTTGAATTTAAAAATATATCCGGTTTATACAGCGCAGGGCAGTTTAATGGAAGCTCTGGTTATGAGGAAGCCGCTGCCCAAGGGCTTGTTGCCGGAATAAACGCCGCAATGCAAATAATTGGCAAAGAGCCTGTTATTATAGACCGCTCCCAAGGGTATATAGGCGTGCTCATTGATGATTTAGTTACAAAAGGAAGCAAAGAGCCTTACCGTATGATGACATCAAGAGCGGAATACAGGCTTTTGCTAAGGCAAGACAATGCCGACTTACGCCTGACAAAAATCGGGCATATGGCAGGGCTTATTGATGATGAGCGCTTGGAAAGGCTTAATAACAAGGAAAATCAAATTGACAGGGAAATAAAAAGGCTAAGTAAAACTATTATACCTCCTAAGGCTGAATTAAATGAATTTTTACAAAGTGTAGGTAGCTCACCTATTTCTTCAGGAATTTCTCTTGAAGAGCTTATTAAGCGCCCTGAACTTAGTTATGAAGCACTTGCTCAATTTGATGAAGGCAGGGAAACGCTGGACGAGCTTGTTTGTGAGCAAGTAAATATTCAAATTAAATATGAGGGTTATATAAAGCGACAGGCAATGCAAGTGGAACAATTTAAAAAAATAGAGAATAAAAAGCTTCCACAGGATTTGGATTACTCACAAATAAACGGTTTAAGGCTTGAAGCAAGGCAAAAGCTTAACGCCATAAAGCCGGATAACTTAGGACAAGCCTCGAGGATAACAGGGGTTTCGCCGTCAGATATATCGGTGTTGCTTGTTTGGCTTAAATATCAGTCATCAGTTCCAGGATTTAATCAGTAGTAACTTATAACCATTAAAAATTTAATCTGTGTTTTATAAACACTCTTTTGTAATTTTTAGCATAATGTAGAGTAGAGTTTTAAACCTGCATTATGCGTACATATCCCAAATACCAGCCCTAAGGGCAGTTTTAGGAGGAATTTACGTGGGTCAATGTGGGTATTTTATGCGTTTAAAAAACGCTGATAATCAATTAAAGCCTGTTAAAATACCGGCTTTAAACAATAATTTTCATATAAGCTTTTCGGATGAGGATATTACCGTTAAGCATTTTGTTGAAGCTCTTTATAAAAAGCGTAAAGACGACGCTAAAGTTTATATAAGCAAAAACTTGGCAGGGGAATTGGATTTAGACGAACTTTCAGATGTTTTTAATAAAAGTAAATGCTACAAAAGCCTTGCGAAAGTTGAGTTTACTGAAAGACCAAAAAACTGCAAAACAAACTCCATTTTGATTTTACAAAATAGCTCGATTATACATTTGCATTTAATAAAAGAACCTGATGCTTTTAGCAAATGGAAGATATACGGGATTGACAAGGAATAGGTGAATGGAAATGATTATTTCCGGCGCAAAGGAATTAAATATTGAAATAGACGAAAGAACAGCTGCGTTATTTATGAAATATGCGGATTTACTTGTTAAATGGAATGAAAAAATGAATTTAACCGCAATAACAGAGCCAAATGAAATAATTGTTAAGCATTTCTTAGATTGCGCCTCAGTTTTTAATCAAATTGACAATAAAGAAGCAAAAATTATAGATATTGGAACAGGAGCAGGCTTTCCCGGCGTAGTTTTAAAGCTTTTAATGCCGGATATTAAAATTACTTTATGTGATTCTTTAAATAAAAGAATCACATTTTTAAACGCTTTAGTGGAAGAACTTGGTCTTGAAAATGTTGAAACTGTTCACGCAAGAGCCGAAGATTTAGGGCAGAATAATAATTACAGAGAAAAATTCGATTATTGTGTTTCAAGGGCGGTTGCAGATTTACGAGTGTTAAGCGAATATTGCTTACCCTTTGTTAAGCCGGGAGGAAGATTTATTTCCATGAAAGGCGCAGAGGCAGAAAACGAGGTTTTATGCGCAAAAGATATGATAAATGAGCTTGGAGCAGAACTTTTCGATATAAAGAAAATAAATTTGCCTTTTTCGGACATAACTCACAGCTTAATAATTATAAACAAATTAACAAATACTTCGCCTAAATATCCTAGAAAACCGAAAAAAATACAAAAAAACTCCCCCATTTGATAGGGGGTTTTTTATTTTTTTATCAAATATAAAGCATTCAAAAAATTCAAAAAAGTAGAAGGTTGTGGGAAATATATGTTATTTTATTATTGTTAGTAAGGCGGCTTACAAAAACAGCCGCTATAGGGGACAAGCAGTAAACGAAAGAGGTGTTATATGGAAAATGCAGTATTAAAGCAAAACGAAGTTTTATATTTGCCGGTGGATTCTATTAAACCAAACCCTTATCAGCCGAGAAAATTTTTTGAACGGGCAAATCTTGAAGAGCTTGCAAAATCTATTAGGGAATACGGGGTTATTCAGCCTATAAGCGTAAGGCTTATTAACGGTTATTCCTACGAGCTTGTGGCAGGCGAAAGAAGACTTCGAGCAAGCAAAATGGCAGGCGTAACAACAATACCTGCAATTGTAATTAATGTATGCGACCAGGACAGCGCGGTACTTGCTATCATTGAAAACTTACAAAGGCAAAACTTAAACTTCCTTGAAGAGGCTGAAGGTTTACATAATTTAATGGTGGATTACAACTTTACTCAGGAACAGATGGCTAATAAAATTGGCAAAAGCCAATCCGCTATTGCAAACAAAATGCGTATTTTGAAACTTCCTAAAAGCGTGCAAACAATGCTTGTGGAAAATGACCTAACAGAAAGACACGCAAGGGCGCTTCTGGCGCTGTCTGAAGAAGCGGATCAACTTAAAATACTGCAACGGGTTATTGAGGGTAACCTGACAGTTAAAAAAACAGAGGAACTAATTGCTAAAATGCTTGAAAGCAAAAAAACTCAAAAAAATAAGCATTGCATGAAACTTAAACGGTTTGTTAAAGACATTAAAATTTTTACAAACACAATTAAGCAGGCGATTGATGTTATGAACGATTCCGGTTTAAAAACTGAGTACGATATAGACGAAAACGAAACGGGGTGTGATATTTTAATAAGAATTGATTATTAAAACATGAATTGCTTTAAAAGGGGGGTAATTAAATATCGCAATTTAAAAGGTGGTTCTTGCATAGTCAAGAGCCGCTTTTTGTTATTAATCCTTCCAGTCTATTGATACGGGTATAAAAAGCTGGTAAAATAGCAACAAGGGGGGGATGGGGCGCATGAAGTTTATGTTTACAAAAATCTTCTTATATAATTTATACTCACTTTTTTTATTTTTTGTATTAATGTTTTTATTTGGATTAATAAATGAAATATTATTTGTGATAACTTTTTTTGCTTTAATAATTTCATTTTGCACTACTATAATTTTTGCATTTATAAATATCTATACTGTTATAAAAAAGGCTCCGGAAATAATAAACATGAACAAGCTAAAGGAATTTGATGAAATAACAATAAAATTTAAAGAAAATGTCATTCCTTTTTTATTATTTATATTTATGTGTTTGATTTCAAACTCAATTGGTATTATAATTACAGGAGAAATCGATAGTGAATACATTCATATAGCTATTTTTTTTCTAGGATATTTTTATCTAATACTTTTGACAACATCTGCTTTTAGTATAATAAGTATTTGTTCGCACTATAAATCTAAAGATATAACTTTGACGAAATGTGTTGTATATATAGTATTACAGCTCATTTTTTTAATAGATATTTTTTCTTATTATAACTTGATATACAAAGTAAATAAGGTTTAGTGGCATAAAGCTTTAAAGTGTTATAAAAAATAGTTGACAAACCTAAAACTATGTGTTATTTTATGTAGGAATTAATTTGAAAGGGGAACGCAAAAATGTCTATTTCTCTATTACTCAGCCTTATAGTCATTATTAGCATTATCGCAATCGATAGTGTTGCTTTGCGTTGGGCTGACAAATAAGGTTAAGTTATTGAGTTTACTTATACCCTTACAGCAAACGCTGTAAGGGTTTTTAATTTTTGGAGGAAAATAAAATGTTAAACACAGCATCCAATACTTTTGCTTTATTTATAGTCATTATTATTCTCATTAGCATTCTCGTAATTATCGATAATGTTTATTTGGCGTTGCGCTGATAATGGCTTAAAGTATTGGTTATGCTTTAGTAAAGGCCTTGCAGTCAAACGCTGCAAGGTCTTTTGTTATTAAAATGATTTTACGGTAAATTAGAGGAGGAAACATTATGATGTTAAGTGGTGCACAAATTTTAATAAACGAGCTTGTTGCCCACGGGGTTGACATAGTTTTTGGGTATCCCGGCGGCATGGTTATTGATATTTACGACGAGCTTTATAAAAACGCTGACAGAATTAAACATGTATTAACATCTCATGAGCAGGGAGCTTCTCATGCGGCGGATGGTTATGCAAGGATAAGCGGAAAGCCGGGGGTTGTTATTGCAACAAGCGGCCCTGGGGCGACAAACATTGTTACAGGTATTGCAAACGCTTATTTAGATTCTGTTCCCCTTGTGGCTATAACAGGCAACGTTGCAGTTCCTATGCTTGGGCGAGACAGCTTTCAAGAGGTGGACATTGTAGGTGTTTCCCAGCCTATTGTAAAGCATAGCTTTGTTGTTAGGGATGTTGAAAAATTAGAGGTTACACTTAAAGAAGCTTTTACCATTGCTACAACAGGCAGAAGGGGGCCAGTTCTTGTAGACATACCAAAGAGCGTTCAAACTGCAATGTGTAAATACAACGGAAAGCCTGTTTCATTTTCATTTATGCATGTTAAAGCCGACAACGATTTAGATGCGGCTATTGAAGCCATAAAAAACAGCCAAAAGCCTTACATTTACGCCGGTGGCGGGATAATTGCCGGAAATGCAGAAAAAGAGCTTTTGGAGCTTTCAAAAAGGCTTTCCGCCCCGGTAGGGCTTAGTATGATGGGGCTTACAGCTATCCCAAATTCCTATCCGCTAAACCTTGGTATGAGTGGTATGCACGGAAGATACGCTGCTACAAAAGCCCAGTCTACGTGTGATTTAATGATTGCGGCAGGGGTTAGGTTTTCGGACAGGGCAACAGGCAATGTACAAGAATATACAAAAAACTGCAAAGTAATTCATATAGATATTGACTTAGCGGAGTTCGGCAAAAACGTACAGTCAAAAATCGGCTTGTGCGGAGACGTTAAGGAAATTTTAAACCAATTGCTTAAAAGAATTCCTGCACAGGAAAACAGTGAATGGCTAAATGAAATCGAGGAATATAAAAAAGCGGAAGAAACAGAGCAAAACCGTGATTTTTCTCCTCAAAACATTATTGAGACAGTTAATGCGCATTTTAATGAGGACACAATTGTGGCAACGGATGTGGGGCAGCATCAAATGTGGGTTATGCAGCATTATCGCTTTGAGAAGCCTAAAACCCTTTTAACATCTGGGGGTCTTGGAGCAATGGGCTTTGGGCTTGGCGCGGCAATCGGCGGTTGCCTTGCTTCCGGCAAAAAAAGAACCCTTTTATTTACAGGGGACGGGAGCTTTAGCATGAACTTTAACGAACTTGCCACGGCAGTTTCTGAAAAATTGCCTTTAGTAATAATCCTTCTTAACAATGGAGTTTTAGGCATGGTTCGCCAATGGCAACAACTCTTTTACGACAAAAGGTACTCAAACACTACACGTAAATGTAAAACAGATTTTGTACAGCTTGGGCAAGCTTTTGGCATAAAAAGTTTTAGCGTAGAAGACATAAACGGTCTTAACGACGTTTTGAATAAACACAAAAATACGGATATGCCTTTGTTAATAAACTGTCTTATAGATGAAGACGAGCTGGTTTTTCCAATGATTCCTGCAGGAGGCTCTGTTAAAAATATGGTATTGAAGCGAGGAGACATTAATGACTGATAAATTTACTGTAGGGCTGATTGTAAACAATCATTTCGGCGTTTTAAACCGGGTTGCCGGGCTTTTTGCAAAAAGAGGATATAACATAGACAGTTTAGCTGTTGGGGTTACTGAAAACCCTGAATTTTCAAGAATGACCATTGTTTCAACCGGCGACGAATATGTACGGGAGCAAGTTATCCGTCAGCTTCAAAAACTTCATGATGTAAAAGTTATTTCTCTTTTGGAGAAGGAAAAATCCGTTTCGGCGGAGCATATTCTTATAAAAATTAAAGCGGACAGTGGCTCGCAAGCTAAAATAAGCCAATTAATTAATGAATACGGCGGAAAAACAATGGATTTTGGCGGAGATTTTATAACCGCAGAGGTTACAGCCTCCACTGATAAAATTAATGAATTTGTAGAAAAATGCAAAGATTTCGGTATTTTTGAGGTTTGCCGCTCTGGCGCAATTTCTTTAAGCCATGGCGTTGAAGATATTTTAAACGTTAGTAATCAGCTTTCAAAAGCTTATTAATTATAAAACCTTTAGGAGGACATCACAATGTCAAAAATGTATTATGAAAAAGATTGCAACTTATCACTTCTTTCCGGTAAAACAGTAGCAGTAATTGGTTACGGCTCACAAGGGCATGCTCATGCGCAAAATTTGCGTGAAAGCGGCGTAAACGTTGTTGTTGGGTTATATGAAGGTTCTAAAAGCGCAAAACAAGCGGAAGCAGATGGTTTTTCTGTTAAAAACGCCGCAGATGCTGTTAAAGCGGCTGATATTGTTATTATGCTTGTTAACGATGAAAAAATGGTTGATATATATGAAAAAGGTGTTTTACCTAATTTAAGAGAAGGAATGACACTTTGCTTTGCTCATGGCTTTAACATTCACTTTAATCAAATTGTTCCTCCATCAAATGTTAACGTTATTATGATTGCGCCTAAAGGCCCTGGGCATACTGTTCGCAGCCAATATCAAGAAGGCAAAGGCGTGCCATGCCTTGTGGCTATATGGCAAGATTATACAGGCAACTCAAAAGAAATTGCTCTTGCATATGCTTTAGGAATCGGCGGTGCTAGAGGAGGCGTTTTAGAAACAACGTTTAAAGAAGAAACTGAAACTGACCTGTTCGGCGAACAAGCGGTTTTATGCGGAGGGGTAACAGCTTTAATGAAAGCAGGTTTTGAAACTCTTGTTGAAGCAGGTTATCAGCCGGAAAGCGCATATTTTGAATGTATTCATGAAATGAAGCTTATTATTGACCTTGTTATTAAAGGTGGTCTTTCATATATGCGATATTCTATAAGTGATACTGCTGAATACGGCGACTATACAATCGGCAATCGCATTATAACAGAAGATACTAAAAAGGAAATGAAAAAAGTTCTTGGTGAAATTCAAAACGGAGAGTTTGCTAAAAACTGGATTTTAGAAAACAAAGCAGGAAGAGCATCATTTTTGGCAAAACGCCGTTTAGAGCAAGAACACCTTGTTGAAAAAGTTGGCACGGAGCTTCGGGCAAAAATGAGTTGGAGTGAAAACAATGAAAAGCGATAAAATCACCGGTGGCGTCGAAAACGCCCCGAAACGGGCTTTGCTAAACGCAATGGGGTATACGGCGGAACAGCAGAAACGCCCTCTTGTTGGCATTGTCAATTCGTTTAACGAAATTGTTCCGGGGCACATACACTTGAATACTATTGCTCGTGCCGTAAAAGACGGGGTACTTATGAACGGAGCAACGCCGGTGGAATTTAACACAATTGGCGTTTGTGACGGGCTTGCTATGGGGTTTGAGGGAATGAAGTATTCCCTCTGCACTAGGGAGCTTATAGCTGATACTATTGAATGTATGGCAAGGGCACATGCTTTTGATGCTCTTGTATTTATTCCTAATTGCGATAAAATTGTTCCCGGTATGCTTATGGCGGCGGCAAGGCTTGATTTACCTTCAATCTTCGTTTCCGGCGGACCAATGCTTTCCGATGGTGGTCTTGATTTGAACAGTGTTTTTGAAGCGGTTGGTGCTTATAAATCCGGGAAAATAAATGATGAAGAGCTTGATAATATTGAAAAAACTGCTTGCCCCGGGTGCGGATCATGTTCCGGCATGTTTACTGCAAATTCCATGAATTGTCTTTGCGAAGCTTTAGGCATGGCTCTGCCCGGCAACGGCACAATCCCTGCTGTTTATGCCGAAAGAATAAGGCTTGCAAAAACAGCAGGTATGCAAGTTGTAGAGTTATTAAAAAATGATATTAGACCAAGCATTGTAATGACGGAAGATGCCATGAAAAACGCATTAACAGTTGATATGGCGTTGGGTTGCTCCAGCAATTCCGTACTGCATTTATTAGCAATTGCAAACGAGCTGAACCTTAAATTTGAATTAGTATTAATTAATGAAATTAGCGAAAAAACTCCAAATTTGTGTAAGCTAGCTCCAGCTGGTGGTCATCATATGCAGGACTTATACGCCGCAGGTGGAGTTTACGCTGTTATAAACGAGCTTTTTAAGCTTGATATGCTTAATCTTAATAAGGAAGTTTTAACAGTTACAGGGAAGACCATTTATGAAAGCGTTAAAAACAGTAGTGTTAAAAATTATGAAGTAATACGTTCAGTTGATAAACCCCATTCAAAAACGGGAGGGCTTGCCGTATTGTTTGGCAACCTTGCGCCAAACGGTGCAATTGTAAAAAGAAGCGCAGTAAGCCCAGATATGTTAACATTTACCGGCACGGCAAAAGCCTTTGACGGTGAGGAGGAGGCAATTTCCGCTATATACGACGGAAAAATTAAAGCTGGGGACGTTGTTGTTATAAGGTATGAAGGACCGGCTGGGGGGCCTGGTATGCGTGAAATGTTAGGTCCAACATCGGCTATTGCCGGAATGGGGCTTGATAAGGAAGTAGCCTTAATAACAGACGGTCGTTTTTCCGGGGCAACAAGAGGGGCGTCCATTGGGCATGTATCCCCGGAAGCCGCCGCAGGGGGAACTATAGCTTATATTAAAGATGGGGATAAAATTAAAATAGATATTGCGAATTATTCAATTGAGCTGCTGGTTGACGAAAATGAGCTTAATAAAAGAAAAGAAGAAACTGAATTAAAAATAAAAAGGGATGTTAAGGGCTATTTAAAAAAATATGCCAAAAACGTTTCCTCTGCGGATAAAGGGGCGGTTGTATGCTAACACTTGATAGAATTTATCAGGCGGCATATACACTTAAAGGCGTTACAAGGCAAACCGATATAATTCATGCTTCTGCCCTTGATGCTGGATGCGAGCTTTACTTAAAAGCAGAAAATTTGCAAACCACCGGCTCTTTTAAAGTACGAGGTTCTTACTTTAAAATGTCCTCTCTTACTGATGAAGAAAAGGAAAAAGGGGTTGTTGCATGTTCGGCTGGAAACCACGCCCAAGGTGTTGCGCTGTCGGCGCAAAAAAACGGTATAAAAGCCACAATTTTTCTGCCATCTACCGCACCGATTTCCAAAATTGAGGCTACAAGGCAATATGGGGCAGAAATATGCCTGATAGACGGTGTTTATGACGATGCTTGCCATGCTGCAATTGAGTTTAAAGAAAAAACAGGAGCTGTTTTTGTTCACCCCTTTGACGATATTGACGTTATAGCAGGGCAGGGGACTATCGGGCTTGAATTAATGGAGCAAATACCTGATATTGAAGCGGTTGTTTGCCCTGTTGGGGGAGGAGGGCTTATATCCGGAGTTGCGGTTGCTGTTAAAAAGCTTAACCCGGCTTGTAAGGTTTATGGCGTTCAGGCGGTGGGGGCTGGAAGTATGTTTAAATCCCTTAAAAGCCAGGAAAGAACGGAAATTAAAGGGGTTTCCACCTTTGCAGACGGCATTGCCGTTAAAAAACCCGGGGAATTGACTTATAGCTACTGTTCCCAATATGTAGACGATATAATTACTGTTTCCGACGATGAAATTGCCGCATCCATACTTTCTCTAATGGAACGGCAAAAGCTTATTGCAGAGGGCGCAGGGGCTGTCTCTGTTGCGGCGGCGCTGTTTAACAAGCTTCCTTTAGAAGGCAAAAAAGTATGCGCCATAGTTTCAGGCGGTAATATAGATGTAAATATTTTATCAAAGGTTATCCAGCGTGGGCTTTTAACGTCCGGCAGGCTAACGGATCTTACAATTGAACTTTTAGACAAACCAGGGCAGCTTAAAGAGGTTTCGGCATTAATTGCAGATTCCGGCGCAAATGTTACAAAAGTTATCCATAATCTTGGACGGGAAAATACAGACATTAATGGATGTTATTTGCACATTTCCATGGAAACAAGAAACCACAAGCATTTGTTAGATATAAAGAGAACATTAACAAATGCAGGTTATAAGCTGCTTTCCTCATAATTTGGTAAAAATTTGGCTGTAGCATTTAATGCTGCAGCCGTTTTTTTATTATGAAGATAATTTGTAGCTATTTGCAAAAACATAAACAGCTATGTTTTGTCAAATTGCTCTGAGGGGCATAATAGGAAAGCTGTATGTTTATCAAGGGGGACGGTTCGGGACGTCGAGGACGCCGTCCCCTACAAATCAATTTATAAATGGTATAAAAGGACATTAGAATGGCGCATTGTAGGGAACGCATTGTATGCGTTCCTAAGGCTGACAACTCCACTAAGAACCATTTGAATACAGCAAAATCCTTCCATAGTTAAATAACTAATGGAAGGATTTTGATTTTTATTACTTAATACCGGACATTGCAACGCTTTCGATAAACCTCTTTTGAGCCATAAAATAAACAACTAAAATTGGAATAATTGTAATAGCTGTTGCGGCGAAAAGCCCGGCGTAATTTGTGGCGTTTTGACCGCTGAACATATTGAGGGCAACAACCAACGGGAATTTTTTTGTATCGTTTAAAACAAGGTAAGGCAATAAAAAGTCTTCCCAATTCCAAAGAAACAGAAAAATAACAAGGGCTGAAATCATATTTACAGACAGGGGAATGGCGATACTATGAAAAATTCTTAATTCAGATGCGCCGTCTAGGCGAGCAGCTTCTATTAACTCGTTAGGAACACCCTCTTGCATATATTGGCGCATCATAAAAATACCAAAAGCTGAAAATAAACTTACTATTACAAGGGCGGTGTAGGTGTTAGACAGGTTCATTTTATTAATTAAATCGTAAATAGGAATTACAATTGTTAAATAAGGAACCATCATACTAAAAAGCACTATAGAAAATATTTGCTTTTTAAACTTAAATTCATATTTTGCAAATATAAAGCCGCAAAGCAAGCTTGTATATAACCCGATACTGGTTTTAACTACGCTAAGATATGTAGAATTTAAGAAATAGCGGCCAATGTTAAACTTTTTAAACACCTCATAATAGTTATCCAGCGTAAAGAAACGAGGGAAAAACGAGGGAGGAACCATAGTTATTTCGCTGTTAGTTTTAAAAGTAGACAATATGAGCCAAAGAAACGGCAAAAACATAGTCACAGCACCAAAAGCTAACAAGGCGTATATAATTGTTTTTTTAATCACTTGTCTTCCCTCCCCGACATAAGTTTAAATTGTATAAAAGTTATTAACATTATCATTAAAAACAGTATTGTCGATAAGGCTGAGGCATAACCAAACTTCTTGTTTTGAAAAGCTTCTTCGGGAGTGAACATCATTTAGTGTAAATGGAATAATCATCCAAATTTATGGTAA
>CAZJGG010000006.1:0-38892 GCA_964545475.1 uncultured Eubacteriales bacterium
TAATACAAAAGCGGCTTTGTTTTTTTCTTAAATGACCCGTAGGGGAGTCGAACCCTTGTTTCGTTCTAACGATTTTACTATGTTTTTTAGTAATAGCACAATCCTGTGAAATCAAGGTTTACTTGTTGCATTGTTTTAAGTATTTTAACTGTATTCAAAAATTTGTGTTAAAAATGTGTTAATTCTTATATCAGGTTCGATAGTTTCCTTATTGCCTTTTCATTTTCTGATGTGTCAATATGCGTATATATAGCGGCTGTTGTGCTTATGTCTGTATGACCCATAAGAATTGAAGCAGTTTTAAGCTGTACGGCGCTTTCAAAAAGCAAAGTGCAAAATGTATGCCGGACCGTGTGGAATTTCTTGTTAGGTATCCCCAGCTTTTTTAAAGAACTTTTAAAGCTGTCTTGCACTGTTGAAGCTTCCCTATAACTGCATGAAGCGGAACTAAAGCATGGTTATGGATATAAGGCAAAAGCTTATCGCTTATAGGTACTACCCGGACGCCGTTCTTTGTTTTAGGCGCTTTAATAACTTGTATCCGCTGCCCTTCATATGTCATTTTCTTTTTTGATATATTAGTAAAAATTTCTATTTCTTTTTTGGCGGTATCGTCTTTTTTAAGGGTAATAGCAATCATAGGATTTTTTGCTATCAAATCCTCCTTAAGCGCATATTTAGGCAATCAAAAGGCTGAATATTTGTCGTAACCAACTGAAAGCCCTTTGTTAATGTTCTGCAGGTATTCATCTTTCTTTGCTTCTGCTTCTTTTTAGACGTGCCGTAAAACTGTTTTCGTATGGGGTTACCGTCTGAATCATGCCCGACTGTTGCCGTCACTCTGTAACAGTTATTGCCATTCGCTTCAAAATTCGTCTTTCTAGCCAACTTAATCACCCCTTGCTAAATCGTCTAAATATCTCCTGTAGCGTTTTGGAATGTCTATTCTTACTAGATAGCCTAATTCAAGTAGAAATGCCGATATGATCGAAAATCCGTCATTGTAGAACGCTTTTATGCGCCTGCACCTGTCCGTTATGTTTTTATAGTTTTGGGGGCATACAAACGTCCAATCTGCACCGTCACTGTCAACGATTATTCTGAAATACTTGTCTATATCCAGTGGGCTTATGCCGCATTTGTTTAAGAGTATATTGTGTTCTACGCCCTCATCTAGGGCGGCAATATACGACTGTTCGCCGTCAAATGCTATTACTGCTATAAGCGGTTCATCTGTGGCTATGCAGTTGTCAATTGTCTGTTTGTTTGGGTATGGGGTTATTGTCATGAGGTTCACCGTCCTTTTTATTTGATAGTTTGTTTAATATTTGGATAGCTTGAAATACCGAAAAATCTTTTATGTTCTGCAGGAATGTAAGATAAAATAAAAAGTCGTAGTCTGCTCCCGAAATAGTAAATTCTGTTTTATCGGGGGCTATAATTATTTTGTGGTTATTTTTATCTTTTAGCTTGAATCCCCATTCTTTCAATATTTGCTCTACATAGAAGCGCAACTTGTTTTCGTTTCCAGCGCTCTCTTTTATAGTCTTTTTAAAGTCTTTGTAGGCATCAACATCACCGTTAAATTGTTCTGGTATATACTCATCATACAGACCGTAGTTATCAAGCAATTTGGGAACAGACATTCCAAAAGCGGCAGCAATTTTTTCGAGTACCTCATATTTTATTGCCCGTTTGCCTAACTCATATTGAGATATTGCCTGCTCAGAAACGCCTATTATCCCCCCTAATTCCTTCATTGTTAAGCCTTGCGCTTTTCTTTCTTCTCGTATTATAGAACCGATATCATATTCAAAATCAAATAAGCCGTCCACGTAATCACCCATGTACATTATTACATACTTTAACACAAAAGTAAACACTCTGAGTAATAAATATACATATTTACATTGACAACTAAACGAAATGAAGAGGTTGAAGCTATGAAACTAAACAGACTAAAACTTGATATTGCTTTTGCTAAAAGCGGACTAACTTCCCAAAGTATTCGTACAAGGCACGGCATATCAAGCACAACTATTGCAAAAGCAAAAAAGGGCGAAGACATACGCCCTGCAGCAGTTGGCAGAATTGCAAAAGCCTTAAATATTGAAGTCGAATATCTTTTAGCAGAGGAAGTGTAACCGTGCAGGAAACAATTATTCCAAAGGACACAAGATTTGTAACTATTAAGCGTTATTGTGAAATTAGCGGATTATCCTACGCCACAGTTGACCACATGTGTAAGACAGGGCAGCTCACATACATAACCACAGAAAGTGGGTTAAGGCGCATTGACACACGCTCATGCAACACAGATATGCAACCGCTCATTAAACGGCTTTACAAGCAGGAGAAGCTTATGCAAGCTTTGTGCCGGCAGTTTAATACGCCGCTTCCTAAGTCGGGCATAGTTTAGGCGGTGTTGACCATTAACTTTGAGAACATACCAAGCAACTTAAAGCAACTTAATCAATGGGTTAATTGGGGCTACAGCAAAGATAAACCCAAAGCCCCAACAAATCCCAAAACACTAAGAGGCTGTTTAGAATCTCGCTTTAGGCGTATTTTTGAGTGATTTTTTTGTTAGGCAAGGAAGCGTGGAACGTTCATACTGAACAAGGTATGGGCGTTTCACGCTGACGTAGAATAACGAAAAAATAACCAAAAATACGGCTGAATGGAGATTCTAAACAGCCTCTTAGAAAAGACCGTTCGTTCACGTTTGCTATTGATAAATTAGACACGGACTAAACAGGGCAAGTACTTCAAGGAGCTTCTACATTGGCGAGACAATTAAGTGAAGTCGTTGTTCCAGAGGTTGACAGCAACACATTTACTCAAATGTGTTTAAAAGCAGGGCATAAACCGTCTGCTAAAGCATTAACAAGCTCTAACATTTGCGGTGAGATTTTAGCAGCAAATAATGCTCTTGATAACGATGAAGTACCGGAAACAGGTAGAATTATTGTTGTAACACCGGATACATACCTGTTGATGAAACAATCAAAAGATATTCTTTTTGAAACGAACATAGCTGTTTATGTTTTTGCAAATAGCTATATCGGTAATGATATAAGGCTTAAAGGGGTTATCGCAATGCTTGACGGGGCAATGATTATGCGTGTTCCTGCTAACAGTCTTCCGGCAGGGTTTGGCTTTATGGTATGTCATCCATCCGCTTGCGTTGCACCTACTAAATTGGCAGATTATAAAATCCACGATAACCCACCCGGCATTAGCGGTTCATTGATTGAGGGGCGTATTGCATATGATGCTCATGTGTTGGAAAATAAGGCTTGTGCAATTTACTATCAGGCAAATAGTTAACAATCCATTTGTGGGCGTGTAGCTTCCGGCTATGCGCCCATATGAAATTTCAACTTTACAAACAGGAACGTATATTGTATAATGTGGGTAATACAAAGAAAGAGAGTGCGGCAAACACCCTCTTTCCGGCATATCGCTAAGCGGTATGGCTGAACCAAAATAATATTAGGTTATGAAAATAAGCCATGTCCATGCCTAGGAGGGCTTATTTTTTTGTGTTCAGATATGTAACATACGCTATACATATTACTATAAAAGATAGCAATAAATCTAACGTTTCATACATTGTCATAGGCTTCACCGCCTTTCGGAAGTTCAGCCAACAAAAAACCGCCCTTTGATATGCTTGTTAAATAATAGCATATTTGGGCGGTAACGTCAAATTTAGTGCTACGAAAAACTTATGTGTTAAATTAGTGTTAAAGTTAAAAGGAATACAAGCTTTAAATGCCTGTATTCCTTGATTTTTAAAGCAAAGTGACCCGTAGGGGAGTCGAACCCCTGTTTCGGCCGTGAGAGGGCCACGTCTTGACCACTTGACCAACGGGCCTTTTTTAATACTTCTTTGAATCATTGAAGAAAAGAGTTTCGTCGGAATGGATAAAGCCCAATTGCTCACGGGCTATTTTTTCAACGTAGGCGTCGCTCTCGTAATAGTCTTTGTCTTTAACGAGACTTTCGGCTTTTTTTTGCTCATCTTCAATAAGCTTGGTATATTTAGCTTCTTCATTTAAAAGCACTGTGTATTTATGAATCTGCAAGCCAACTGCTGCACTAAAAGAAATTGTAAGAACGACCCAAAGGGTTAAATAAAAATGTATTGCAATTTTCTTTTTCTTCATTAAAACACCTACACTTTTTTAAAAATAATGTCAATGCTTTTAATTGCTTTTGCTTTCTTTATTTTGACATACATTGAAGCTTTTTGCAAGTGTTTTTTTGCAGGAATTACCTTTTTATAAAAATATTTCAAAGGAATTAACAATAATTTTATAATAAGTTTAATTGGATATAGGACAATGGTTACTGTAGTATAAATGATTTTTTTTACAATATTAATAATAAATACAGATGTTTTCATAAAAATAGGGCTTAAAGTCACAAAATATAAAAGCATTCCAAGCATTGCGGATATTACAGTAAAGATTCGTATTTCTCCGTTATTAAAATGCAGCATAAAATAAAACATGCCGAGAGATGCAATAACCCAATAAATTATATCCTCAATTTGGGTTAATATATCTGCATGTTTAACTGCTATACGAAGTATTCTAAAAAAATCGTAAAGCCAGCCGATTAAAAAGCCTATTAAAAGCGTAGCAAAAAAAAGCATAGTTTGACTCATAACACCAGCTCATTTCAAGTTTATTTAAACAGCTTTCCCAAAAATGAGGATTTGCCTTTTGAGAATGTATTTTGCTCTTCGTAATGCAGGTTGGAAATTTCTCCGTCTATTTCCAGTTCTCCATTATCAAGGTTAAGCCTGTTAACGTGGAGGTTTGTACCTCTTATTATAAGTACGCCCATTTCTGTATCTGTAATTATGGCCTCCTCGTCAAAGGATATAACTTCTAATACGCCTGTAACAGATATTCTTTCACGGCTTTCAATTATTACGTTGTGCCTTAAAACAGTGCGTTTTTCCTCAGCCATTGAAAAAGCCCCCTTCATTTTCTAAATAACTAATTATATGAAAGGAGGGCTTTATATTATTACACTATTCATGACTGAATATGGCGGCGCTTACAAAGGATTTAAAGGTTTTACCTTCTGAAAGCTTGCCTTCAAACAGATAGGCAGGCTGAACAATGCTGTTTTCAAATACATAAACAATGTTACACCTGTTAAGCATTATTTTTGTGTTATTTGGAAAGTCTACAGGGAGCTCGGCAAAAGCTTCTTCCATTGACTTTATTTTAGAGCCCACAAGTCTTTCATAATGCAAATTATAATATTTAAACTCAGTTACATTTCCGAACTTATCAACTAATGCACTTGAAGCAAAGGCATAGTTTTTAACGTTTCCAATTCTGTTAATAAATAATATTTCATAAATATTGCCGTCGGAGCTAACTTCGGCTTCTTCGTAATTAAGATATAAAAATTTGCTTTCAATAAATTTTACAGCTGCATCAATTGCTTCTTTTTCAGCAATTTCTTTCGTATGTTCAAAGGTTTCTTTATTTATAAAGTGGAGCATATTAAATAGCTTGTTAACGCTTATTATTTGAGAGCTGTCTGTATATGTGTAAAAATCCTCGGTTTCAGTAATATAAGGCTCAATGGGATGTGTTTGCTTGTCTATGCCGAAAAGCGAGAAATAATAAATTGCATCGTTTAATTCGTTTGGTCTATATTTTGGTAAATACATGCTAACTGTGCCCATTGGGGCTTTTGCCATGGGAAAAAAAACTTCATAAATTTCTTCAAGCCTTTTCTTGTCTGTAGGTTCGGTTTTTTTAAGGGCAAACAAAGCCAGTTCCCCTTTGTTTACAGGAATAGCATAATCTATAAAAACCGAAACAGAAATAAATAAGGCAAGTATAATTAAAAACCGATATTTTTTTCTCATAACCTCAGCCCCAAAAATAATACTCTAAATAGAGTATAGTACTGAAATTAGTATTGCAAAAACCGGAATTATTTATACTTGCCGTTATTTCAACATGAAATCACATATTTAATAGTTAGTTAAATACTGCTCTGTTTCCCATTCATGAACTCTTTTAACATATTCATTCCACTCAATTTTCTTTGCCTTTGCATAATTTTCAACAGTGTGTTTTCCTAAAGCGGATTGAACTAATTCATCTTTCAGAAGATGTTCAATTGCTTCATGCAAGTCAATAGGGAGTTTTTCTATACCAGCCTTTTCCAAGTCCTCATCGGTCATATTATAAATATTTTGGTCAATAGGAGCTGGTGGCACAATTTTGTTTTTAATGCCGTCTATGCCCGCTTTAAGCATCCCTGCAAGGGCTAAATAAGGGTTGCAGGAAGGGTCTGGGTTTCTAAGCTCAATTCTTGTGCTGTCTCCTCTTGCAACAGGTATTCGGATTAACGGGCTTCTATTAGAGAAAGACCAAGCAATGTAAACAGGAGCTTCATATCCCGGAACAAGCCTTTTATACGAATTTACAAGGGGGTTTGTAATAGCTGTTAAGCCTTTTGCGTGCTTCAAGAGCCCACCGATGAAATACATGCATTCCTGTGAAAGTCCGTTTGGTTTTGTTGGGTCGTAAAACGCATTTTTGCCGTCTTTAAATAAGGACATATTACAGTGCATACCAGAACCACATTCATCATTTAACGGTTTTGGCATAAACGTTGCGTGAAGACCGTATTTTTTAGCTATTACTTTAACAACAAGTTTGAAGGTTACAATATTGTCCGCAGCACTTAAAGCGTCGGAATATTTAAAGTCTATTTCGTGCTGGCCAGGGGCGTTTTCATGGTGCGCCGCCTCAATTTCAAAGCCCATTTGCATTAATGTTTTAACCATAGCAATACGGGCAATCTCGCCGTTGTCAATAGGACCTAAGTCGAAATAAGATGCTTTGTCGTGGGTTTTTGTTGTGGGTGCGCCGTCTGTATCTCTTTGGAAAAGGAAAAATTCGCATTCAGGACCAACAAAGAATTCATAACCCATTTCTTTTGCTTCTTCCATTGCCGCCCGAAGAACGTTTCTTGGGTCTCCCTCGAAAGGTTTATCGTCTGGTCTGTAAATATCGCAAATAATTCTTGCAATGTTGTGCTCTCCAAACCATGGCATAACAGCGTAAGTTGAAGGGTCTGGTCTTAAATACATGTCGGATTCCTCAATACGCACGAAACCCTCAATGGACGAGCCGTCAAACATCATTTCGTTTCTTAAAGCTTTTTCAAGCTCATAAACTGTTGTTGCAACGTTTTTCATCATTCCGAAAATATCAACAAATTGAAGCCTTACAAATTCTATATTCTGCTCTTTTGCGAGCTCCAAAATGTCTTTAGCGGTAAGCTTCTTTTCAGCCATTACAGTTCTCCTCAAATTGATTTAATGAATTTTTTAAATATGTTTAAATTTTCTTCACTAATTTCCGAAAGTTTCTCCGGGTGCCACTGCGTGCCAAGAACAAACTTTTTGCCGGGCAAATAAATGGCTTCAACTGTTCCGTCTTCTGCATGTGCAGCCTCAACAAGTCCAACACCCAATTTGGATACGGCTTGATGATGGAGGGAGTTTACTTTTATTTCATATTTATTGATTATATCATAAAGCAAAGTATTTTCTACAAGCTTTACGGTATGTACATATTCACAAGGTTTGTCTTCAACATTATGCCCGTCAATATGCTGAACAAGAGTTCCCCCCAAGGTTATGTTTAATATTTGTGACCCCCTGCATATACACAAAAGGGGCTTATCCATTGCAAGAGCCATTTTGCAAGCCGCAATTTCAAAATCGTCTCTCTCTTTCATTGGCTTGCCTGCTTTTTCGTGTGGTTCTTCGCCATACTTTTTGCTTTCAACATCTATTCCTCCGGCAAAAACAAAGCCGTGGGCAATAGAAAACATATTAGCTATATGGGAAGCATCCGTTATAGGATCAAAAATTGGAACAAGTAGCGGATACCCACCGGCTTTTTTAACAGAATCCACATAGTGTTTATTCATTTTGAAATTGTCGTCTTCCATAGCACATAATATAGCTATTACAGGTTTCATAAATACCCTCTCTCCTTATTGTGGCAAAGTAACCGTGGAAAGGCGATTACTTAACTATGTTGACTGCGCCAAGCTCTGCCTTTTCCTTTGACAAAACCACCTGCATTTCATTATATTCAGCAGAAATCAAATCGGTAAAGGCTTGCTTAATTGTTTCGTCCAGCGTAAAAACTGTGCCGCAAACAACGGTTTTTGCGCTTTGTAAGCCGCATTTTTCTATTAAAGCTTTTGCTAAGGCAAAAAGATTTTCTGCCGCATTTTGTTGGATTTTTTTAGCGTAGGCGTCCCCTTCCGCCGCCGCATATTTGACGGTTACTACAAGCTCGCTAATTGATGTCGCATTAAATTTTTCCGAATAAAACATTTCCGTTATTTCAGGCACTGTTTTAACATTAAAATGACCGCATACTTTTTCTTCAAGGATTTTGCTGTCAATACGCCCCTCATAAGAATGAATGGCATACTTTATGGCTTCCATGCCTATTGCATAAGCAGAGCCTGTGCCGTCCAGCAAATTACCCCAGCCCCCCAATACATGTAAATTCCTTTTATCGTCCATAGCAATTGCCTTAGAATCCCCGGAAGCAAGCACTAAAATACCATTGCTTTCCATTATTTCTGCGGCAAGCATTGCCTCTAAGTTTGTTACCACTTTTACAGGGCATTCAAAGCCGTAATTTGTTATAACGGATTGATAAAAAGACTGGGTTTCCGGCTTTATATGTGGATTAAGCCTGGAGTCTTCCGGCGTAAGCGCAATGCAAACCCCTTTGCATTCATTAGTTTTAATGCTTACAAGCATCGAGAATTCTTTAATAAGCCTTGTTAAATTATCCGTAACAGTTTGTCTGTCGTGCTTTAATAAGTCTATGGAGCTTCCGGTGTGTCTGCCGACAACTTTATTGTTTTCATCCACGCAAATCAGCTTGGAATAAGACGTACTACCGTCAATACCTATATAGTGCATTAAAAGCACCCCTTTGGAAATTAGTGTGTTATTATTATATTATCCAACATAAGAAGCAAAATTTCAAGTATTTTATTGATTATAAAAATTAACTTTGATATAATAACTAATAAATTCTTTAAATTTAAGTTAGGGGTATGCAAATGAAAAAGCTTTCCGTATTACATAACGGCGTAACGCACACATATAACGTTTTGGAAAACACAAATTTAATGACTTTTTTACAGGAAAGTGGCATTTACATACCGGCTATTTGCAGTGGACGGGGAACGTGTGGCAAATGCCAAATTAAGGTTTTAGATGGGGCTTTGCCCGTTACTATAGAAGACGAAAATTTTTATTCAAAAGACATGCTTGAAGCAGGATATAGGCTTTCTTGCAAAGCTGTAATTTCTGAAGATTTAGGCATAATGACAATAAACTCCGATGAATCTAAGTTTGAAATATTAACAAGTTACGACAGCGGCGGCGAAGCTAACGAAGTTATGATAAATTCTGGCTTTAGCATTGTTTCTTTTAAAGAGGTGGATTTAGGGTTAAACGCTTCTGATACACTGAAAAGTAAATGTGAAGTTCATGTGCCTTTAAGTGTTTACCAAAAAATTGGTGAAGTTATTAATGAGAATGATTTTTACGCTCTTTTAAACGAAAAAAGAATGGTTGATGTTTTTCCGGAGGAACAAGAGGTTTATGGCGTTGCTGTGGACATTGGCACAACTACCATTGGTTTGGAGCTTTTAAACTTAATTACAGGGAAGCGGTTAGCGGCATATTCCCTTATAAACAAGCAAAGGGAGTTCGGGGCGGACGTTATTTCAAGAATTGTAAGCGCTAGAGAGGGCAAGCTTAACAAGCTTTCCAAAAGCGTGCAAAGGGACATTTATTATGGTATTGAACAGCTTGCTAAAATTGCCGGTGTAAGAGCCAAAAATATTTATAACGTAGTTATCGCCGCAAACACAACTATGATTCATTTGTTAACAGGTGTTTTGCCAAACTCTTTAGGGGTTTATCCTTTCCGTACAACTATAACTGATATGGAAAAATTTATGTTCAGAGATTTATTTAAAGGCTTAGAGGATAAAGTTGCAAACGAATGCGTAACGACTTTACTTCCGTCAATTTCTGCATACGTAGGCGCAGATATAACTTCCGGCATAGTTTTTGTAAAAGGAAAAGCTATGGACAAAACATCTCTTTTAATAGACATTGGAACAAACGGAGAAATGGCTCTTTTCGGCGGAGATTTAGGGGGCAAAGTGCTTTGTACTTCTACGGCGGCAGGTCCGGCGTTTGAGGGGGGCAACATATCCTGCGGCATAGGCAGCGTTCCCGGGGCGATTTCTAAAATAAGCCTTGAAAACGGAGAATTTAAACTTACAACAATTGGTGATGCAAAACCAATTGGCATTTGCGGATCTGGGGTTATGGATTTGGTGGCTTGCCTTATTAGAAATGAATGGGTAGACGAAACAGGCATTTTTGATGATAGATTTGACGGCAAGATTGAACTTACTGACGGTGTTACGTTTTTACAAAAGGATATTAGGGAATTGCAGCTTGCAAAATCCGCAATACGTGCCGGGCTTGATATATTAATTGAAAAAGCCGGGCTTACATATGAAAACATTGGCAACGTTTTTTTAGCAGGAGGTTTCGGCTTCCGTATGAACATAGAAAGTGCCGTTACTATAGGGCTTATTCCGGCTGAACTCAAAGAAAAAATCGTTAGTGTTGGCAATTCGTCTTTAGGCGGTGCGGTTAAAGCTTTGCTTAACATAAGTTGTATTGACCAGATGGTTAATGTAACAAAAGATTCAGAGGAAATAAGCCTTTCCACAGACCCACGGTTTAACACACTTTTTATGAATAATATGTACTTTTAAAAGGGGTATTTAAATGAATTTAAACTTTTTTTCTTATATATTTCATATTCCTGCGATTGTTATTGCAATGGTTCTGCACAACTATGTGCAGGCACTGCTTACAATCCGCCTTGGAGACGACAATTTTAAAACAAGAAGGCATTTAACTTTTAACCCATTTAAACAGCTTGAAATAATTGGGTTTATCCTTGCGGTAATTTACGGTTTTGGCTGGTCTGCGCCTATTGAAACAAACCCGTTTAAATATGACGACAGAAAAAAAGGAACGGTTATTACTAACCTTTCGCCTATATTAGTAAACATTATTGTTGGCATAATTTTTGCCATTGTATACAAAATTGTTCATGAGGTTGCAGTTACTCCTGAACTTGGGGTTTTATCCATGTTTTTAAGCGCCTGCGCCCATGCTAATATGCATTTGGCTTTAATTAATTTAGTTCCTGTTTACCCCTTTGACGGTTACAGGCTTTTAAACCTGTATTTGTCCCCTAACGCCAGAATAAAATTTTCTAATTACGAAAAAGTGCTTCAAATTGTTGTTGTGCTTCTTCTTGCTTTCGGTTTTTTAAGAATATTTTTAGAAACAATTTGTAGGCTGATTATAAGGATTTATTGATATATAGTAATAAAGTACGGTGATATGGTAGGAAGTAAGGATTATTTATATTAGGTGAGGTGTTGAAATGAAGATAGGCGAGGTTTGTTTATTGACAAATGATGTGATTCGTCTTTCGGATTTTTATAAAATGCTATTCAGCATAGATAATAATAGCAATGATGATGTCCATCAATTCATTATTGCCGAGGAGACTACTCTTACCGTCTACAACGATGGAGTTGAGCGTGAAATCAATCCTCACAATATTTGCATTGCGTTTACAGTCGAGGATGTTGATGTTGAATTCGAAAGGTTGAAAGAACTTGGAGTAGAAATTGTTGAGCCTCCGACAGTTAGACCGTGGGGTGCAAAAAATATGAGCTTCTTAGACCCCGATAATAATTTAGTAACTTTTAGGTGCTTCCCAAAATAGGGAGATTATGAGCATTTTGTAAAGGAGTTACTTCATAATCTTAACTCAGTAAAATTTATATTTGGTGGTGTATAATGAATATTATTTTAAATGAGATTGTTATTAGAGATTTTCAAAGAAAAGATGCCGAAAAACTACATAGTATTGTGCGTGAAAGTGAAATCATTAGGTTTATGAAAGATTGGTCAGAAATAGCCTCAACGCCTGAAGATTTTTACGAATTTATTGATTGGCTACAAACAAAAAAAGATGCAACCGATATTTATGAAAAGAAAAGATACGCCATTGCTTTAAGTGAAACAGACGAGTTGATTGGTATGGTTGGTATGGGACTTGAAGATACTGTAAACGAAGTAGAAGTTGCATATTTTATGTGTGAGCAACACCAAAGGAGAGGTTACACAAGACAGGCTGTTAACGCCATTACAGATTGGTGTTTTGGCGTTTCTGAAATTCCATATTTAATTTTAACCATCGACTGTGCAAACACACATTCTTGCAAGTTGGCAGAAAAATGTGGTTTTGTATTATTTGAAAAAAGAACTCCTATTGGGCACATACAGCCAAACATGGAGAGCGACAGTTACTATTACTATCGCTTATACAGATAATGAGCATAATTTCGGGCAGTTACAATTAATACAATACTACGGAATCAATACATGAGGTAGTTCTAACATTCCATAAACGTATTTAAAGGCGGTAAACATGGCGAAAATTAATGTAAGCCTTGACGCATTTGAAATTCTCCATGATTTGTTTCAGCATCTGCTTCGGCTTTTTAAGAATATTTTTAAAAACAATTTGCAGGCTGATTATAAAGATTTATTGATATATAGTAATAAAGTACGGTGATATGGTAGGAAGTAAGGATTATTTATATTTGGTGAGGTTGCGGAATGAAAAATCATATACACATATTTGGTGCTTCTGGCTCAGGAACAACCACGATTGCTAAAAGTGTAAGCAAACAGATAAATTACTCTCACTTTGACTCAGATAATTATTTTTGGAGTCCAACAACCAACCCCTTTACAGTAGAAAGAGATAAAACAGAATGTATTGAGTTAATGAAAAAAGACTTGTATTCTGTTGGAGATTGGATATTAAGTGGCTCTGTTACTGGTTGGGGAGATGAGCTATTACCGTTATTTGACCTTGTCATTTTTGTATATGTACCTACGGAAAAACGAATTGAGCGACTAAAAAAGCGCGAAGCCGAAAGATATGGTGATAGGATATTACCAACAGGTGATAGGCACAAAGAATCTATGGAGTTTATTGAGTGGGCTTCTGCATACGATTTTGGAACACGAAACGGACGTAGTCTGCCTAAGCACGAAATGTGGTTGAAAAAAGTTGATTATCCTGTGATTAAAATTGAAAACATTGTGTTAAATGAGAGTGTAGACAAGGTAATTAAAGCAGTGCAAGCTTAACTTCCTATTATGAGCATAATCTCGGGCTAACATTTCATAAACGTATTTAAAGGCGGTAAACATGGCGAAAATTAATGTAAGCCTTGACGCATTTGAAATTCTCCATGATTTGTTTCAGCATCTGCTTCGGCTTTTTAACAATATTTTTAGAAACAATTTGCAGGCTGATTATAAGGATTTATTGATATAGTAATAAAATACGGTGATATGGTAGGAAGTAAGGATTATTTATATTTTGGGTTGGAGGATGCTAGTGTGAAAATTGGGCATGGGCTGTATGTTAAAAATAGTGTGGACGCCGTGGAGTTATATAAAAAAGTATTCGGGTTGGAGTTGGGGTATCATGTAAAAAACCCCGATGGAACGTACTTTCATTCGGAGTTGTATAAAGACGGTGAAGAAATTCTTGATGTTATTGAATCGCCAAACGGTGACATTAAGGAACATACGGTGCAGTTGGCAGTTACACTTGCCAACGAATCAGAAGTGCAAAGTGCTTATTAGTTATTGAGCGCGGAAGGAACAATAAAAATACCCATCGGGCCATTGCCGTGGAGTCCATGTGCCGCCGACGTGATAGATAAATTTGGTGTTTGGTGGTATATCACTGCTCCGCAGCATCATCCACACGATGATTATGACCCAAACGCCCCTTGGGATTCGAGCATGTATAAAAAACCCGAATAAAATAAGCATTTTGTTCAGAGGTTACTTCATAGTCGTAACCCAGTAAAATTTATATAATCTTTAGCTAAGAACTAAGAGTGAAAGTGAAAGACTATTGTGCCAGCTATACCAACGAATTTATTATGCGAGGTAATATGTATGGGAAATGTACTTCTTTTGGGTGGTAGTCCAATGATAGGTAAATCCACATTGTCACATATGATAGCACATCAATTGAATATCAATTATTTATCAACGGATGATATTGGCGAAGCATTGCAAGCAGTGGTAGATATAAATCCCATGAATAATCAATATTTTTTGGATTATTATGCAGAAAACAATGTTGAGAAATTGGTTAGCGATATTCAGTTGTATCACAAAGTAATTGAACCCGCCATAGAAAGACTGGCAAGTATACATTCTACTTGGAGGGGGACGGTTATTATAGAGGGGTGGGCAATATATCCACAACTTTCAAATAAACTTATTAATGATAATGTTAAATCAATATGGCTAATTGCAGATAATAGTTTGTTGGAAAAAAGAATACTCGATAACAAAGCTTTTGACAATGGCCATGTTAATTCAAAGAAGGCTATTAGCAATTATATAGGTCGTTCATTTTGGCATAATTCTTATTTGAAAGAGCAATGCAAGTTTTATGGTTTTGATTATATTAAAATTAACGGTGATGAAACCGTTGAAGAATTAACTGCGAAGATACTTGAAGTAACTATGTTCACCAAATGAGCATAACTTCGGGCAGTTACAATTAATATAATACTACAGAAATCAATGCATGAGGTAGTTCTAACATTTCATAAACGTATTTAAAGGCGGTAAATATGGCGAAAATTAATGTAAGCCTTGACGCATTTGAAGGTCTCCTTGATTTGTTTCATCATCTTGGTGCGGCTTTTTAAGAATATTTTTAGAAACAATCTGTTGGTTGATTATAAGTATTTATTGATATACAGTAATAAAGTACGGAGATATGGTAGGAAGTAAGGATTATTTATATAACAGGAAGGTACGAAATAATGGACATAAACATTTGTAAAGCACAATTAAGTGATATAGATGAACTAGAAATGTTATATGATGATATATGCGACTTCTTAGCCACAAAAGAATATAATCCGGGGTGGAGAAAGGGATACTTTCCGACCAGACAGGAAGCCTTGTATTTTCTGGAAAGCGATACGCTTTATACAGTAAAAATTGGCGGTAAAATAGTGGGCTCTGTCGCTTTAACACATAGCCCAAATGCCGAAACGGACAAAAATTGTAGAATAAGCGAGCTGGAGTATGATGATATTTTGTTTATTCATATTTTAGTTGTTCACCCTGATTACCTCCACAAGGGAATTGGTACATCAATACTTGAATTTGCTAAACGATGTGCAAAACAGGAAAACATAAAAGCTATACGACTTTATGTGTATGAAAATAATTCTGTTGCAATAAAAGCATATGAGAAGAACGGTTATGTTTGTATTGGGAAGGCAGATATTGGGCTTAGAGAATATGGGTTAGAATGGTTTTTCTTGTATGAAAAAGTTATCGTTTAATAAAGATTATGAGCATAATTTCGGGCTAACATTCCATAAACGTATTTAAAGGCGGTAAACATGGCGAAAATTAATGTAAGCCTTGACGCATTTGAAGGTCTCCTTGATTTGTTTCATCATCTTGGTGCGGCTTTTTAAGAATATTTTTAGAAACAATCTGTTGGTTGATTATAAGTATTTATTGATATACAGTAATAAAGTACGGAGATATGGTAGGAAGTAAGGATTATTTATATAACAAGAAGGACGTATTGTATGAAGCCTCCTCTGCCTTCAAAAGCTCTAATTATATACTCTTTGCTAATACCCCCGGTCATGATTTTTCTGTTCTCATCCTTAAGTAATACTTACGGAAAGACAGTGGGATATTTTCTTCCTTATGCTATTTATTTAATTATTTTATTGTGCGGTTCTACTATTTTCACAAAAAAGAGATGTGATAATAGTTCCCTCACAAGCAGTAACAGGCATATTTACTATGTATTAGCTTTTGTTCCGGTAGTAGCAACATTCTTTGTTGCTTTTTTACCCACAGTGAATTACATCAAATTAGATTTGCTATTACCCCTCTTAATATATTCTGTGTTAAATGGATTTCTGGAAGAATTATTCTGGAGGTTTACATTCAACAAAAGATTTGAAAATGATATTATTAGAGCCTATATAATCCCTACAGTGATTTTCTCGTGTTGGCATGTTGCTTTGTTATGTGCAACTGGAGTTTCTTATCATGGTGGAGCATTTGCACTTGTTGGCGGAGCGACGGTAATGGGAGCTATTTGGGGCATTGTTATGTTCAAAACAAAAAATATCAAGGTTGTTATATCTGCTCATGTGCTTGCAAACTTCTTTGCCTTTAGTCAATTATTATATCAAAACTGGTTCGTATAATGAGCATAATTTCGGGCAGTTACAATTAATACAATACTACGGCAATCAATGCATGATGTAGTTATAACATTTCAAAAACGTATTTAAAGGCGGTAAATATGGCAAAAATTAATGTAAGCCTTGACGCATTTGAAGGACCTCTTGATTTGTTGCTGCACTTAATTGAAAAAAACGAAATAGATATTTATAATATTCCTATTGCAAAGCTTGCAGAGCAGTATATGGAATATATAGATTATTTTTCTCTCGGGGATATGGAGGATTTAAGCGAATTTCTTGTTATGGCGGCAACTTTGCTAGAGATAAAATCTAAGATGCTTTTACCTGTTGATAAAAAAGAAGGGCAGGAAGAAGAGGAAGACCCAAGAGAAGCTCTTGTAAAAAGCCTTATTGAATATAAGAGGTATAAAAACGTTATTGTTTTGTTTAAGGAAAAGGAAGAAAAGGCTTCAAAATATGCATTTCGCCAGCCGGAGCAAAGGCTTTTGGAAATGCTTAAAGCCGAAAAAACTGTTGATTATGAAGATTTGCTTGGAGGGCTTACCCACAGTCAGCTTTACAAAATATTTGAAAACTGTTTGAAGAATAAAGCTCTTAAGACAGACGTTGTAAGAAGCGGCTTTAATTCTGTAACAAAAGATGTTTTTACTGTTGATGAAAAAATAGAACAATTGATCACTATTTTAAAGAGGGATAGAAAAATAGTATTTTCAGAGCTAATAAACAAAAGAACCCCAAAGATAGAAAGGGTTGTTACGTTTTTGGCTATTTTAGAGATTGTTAAAACACATAATCTTTATGTTAACCAAGAAAAGCTTTTTGGAAACATTGAAATTACATTAGAAAGAGGGCTTTTGCCATGATTTTGGATAAATTTCAGGCGGCGGCGGAGGCTGTTTTATTTGCGGCTTCTGAGCCTGTAACAATTACCGATATTGCAAAAGCCTTGGAAACCGACGAAAAAGCCGCAAAGGAAATAATAAAAAGCCTTAAAGCAAGCTACGAAGCGGAAAAGCGGGGCATTGCTATTATAGAAATAGAAAAGTCCTATCAAATGTGTACAAGCCCTTTGTATTATGAATACGTCAAAAAAATTGTACAAACGTCTAGTAAAAAGCCTTTAACACAATCGGTAATGGAAACTCTTGCAATAATCGCCTATAAACAGCCGGTAACTAGGGCTCAAATTGAGGAAATAAGGGGCGTTAACTGCGACCATGCTGTTAACAAGCTTTTAGAGCTTGGGCTTATTTCTGAAAAAGGGCGTTCGGAAGCGGTTGGCAAACCTATACTTTTTGGCACGGGAGCGGCTTTTTTAAAATATTTCGGGCTGGAGAGCCTTAAAGACTTGCCGGACATTGATAGTGATTATAAACAAATGTTAATAGAAAACTATTTACTAGAATATGGAGGAGAAATTAATGAGCAAGATACCAACTAAAGACGAGGCAATTAACATTTTTTTAAAGTATAACGAAACGGATTCTCTTAAAAAGCACGCATTAAGTGTTGCGGCTGTTATGCGCCATTTTGCAGAGCTTTTCGGCGAAGAAGCGGACAAATGGGAAGTTGTTGGGGTTTTACATGATTTAGATTATGAAAAATACCCAGATCAGCACTGCATTAAAGTTGTGGAAATTTTAAAGGAACATGATGTTGATGAGTCTGTTATAAGAGCTGTTGTTTCTCACTGCTGGGGCATTCTAGAAAGCGGTGTTAAGCCGGAGCATATTATGGAAAAGGTTTTATTTGCGACAGACGAATTAACAGGCTTAATAACTGCGGCGGCATTAATGCGCCCCTCTAAATCTGTTATGGATTTGGAATATAAGTCCGTTATTAAAAAATATAAAACACCTAGTTTTGCCGCCGGGGTTGATAGAGGGGTTATAGAAAAAGGGGTTGAAATGCTTCACCAAATACATGACTATATAAACTTACAATACATTATAGAGCAGTGTATTTTAGGCATGAGGAAATATGCCGCTGATATAGGGTTGGCTGGCGATGGGCAGTGAAAACAAAAGTTTTAAAATATTTATCCGCCGGGAAAGATTATAAAATTCACGCTAAAATTTGGATTCCAGATAATGGTGAGCAAATAAAAGGGGTAGTACAAATTGCCCACGGTATGAGTGAGCATATAGGCAGGTATGAAGAGTTTGCTAGTTTTCTTACTGAAAACAATTATATAGTTTGCGGAAACGACCACCGCTCCCACGGGGACTCAACCAACGGCACTTATGGCTATTTCGCCGAAAAAGACGGTTACAAGCTTTTAATTGCAGATATGCGGAAGTTACATTTAATTGTTAAAAAAAAGTTTCCGGGTGCTAAATGTTTTCTGTTGGGGCATTCTATGGGCTCTTTTTTGGCAAGGATTTATTGCACCAGGTTTGGAAACCAGCTTGACGGAGTCTTGTTTTCTGGAACCGGAAATAACGGCGGAGAAATTAAAGCAGCGATGTTATTTTGCAGGCTGTTTAAGAAAGTTTGTGGCTCGAAGGCAAGAGGTGTTTTATTCTCTAAAGCTTTAACTAAATCTAATAATCATAAAATAAAAAGACGTAAATCACAATCAGACTGGTTAACCCGTGACGATGAAATAATAAATAGATTGTCTAGAGATAAAAAATTTGGTTTTATGTTTTCTTATGGGGCGTATTTGGACTTATTCCATATGGTTAGTGCAGTTTCCAATAAAAAATGGGCAAAGTCTTATCCAAAAGCCTTGCCCACATATATTTTTTCCGGTGACAAAGACCCAATCGGCAATTACGGTAAAGCGCCAAAACTGGTTTGTGAAAGGCTTTTAGCCGAAAACGTAGGAGATGTTACTTTAAAGCTGTATAAAGACGGCAGGCATGAAATGCTAAACGAAATAAACCGTCAGGAAGTTTATTCGGATATACTTAACTGGCTTAAAAAGCATTAGTGTTAGTTATCCCTTAACTTAACAATATTTGCAGCTTTACGCCGGCGTTCTTCGGACATGCTGGCGTAATGTTTTGTTGTTGTATTAACATCGGAATGCCCTAAAATATCCGCTACAAGGAAAATATCGTTTGTTTCCTGATATAGCGTTGTTGCAAAAGTCGCCCTTAATTTGTGGGGCGTTATTTTTTTTGCGTTAGTAACAAGGGAGGCATATTTTTTTACAAGCTTCTGAATTGCTCTTGTTCCAATGCGCTTTCGCTGAGTTGATAAAAACAGCGCATTTTCATGACCGTCAACAGTTTCAATATTGTTTCTTAACTCCAGATAATTTAATAAA
Source organism: uncultured Eubacteriales bacterium (assembly GCA_964545475.1). Taxonomy (GTDB): domain Bacteria; phylum Bacillota; class Clostridia; order Lachnospirales; family JAISER01; genus CAZJGG01. The sequence continues at coordinate 19,766 of CAZJGG010000006.1, forward strand.
GCAGTGCGGACTTCTTCTCCGAAATAAAGAATAGCTTCGTCGCCGCCTTTTCTTGTTACTCTTACGGCGTTTATATTAAAATCAATATGGGTTATATCTATGCCAACACACTCAGAAATACGCATACCTGTTCCTAAAATAAGCGTTATTATAGCCAAATCCCGCTCTTTAGTTTTTTGGTGGTATTCCTGTTCTTTTTTTAAAAGGTTTTGTCCGCTTTCAACTTCGTCTAAAAGCCTTGCAATTTCGTCAACCTCTAAATATGTAATGGGTTTATTATGTAACTTAGGAAAATCCACAAGTAATGAGGGGTCGGTGGTTATTATTTGCTTTTTATAAAAATATTTAAACATTGTGCGTATAGCCGCAAGTTTAGTAGTTTTTCCTGCGCCGTCGTTTTGATAACTTATTTCCTCGCCGTTTACGTTTACTGTGTAATAGCTTAAATATTCCATAAACCGCTCTATATGGTCAACTTTTATTTCTTTAAAGTTATCAATTGTAAAGTCTTTAAGCAAAAGTTCCTCAAATTCATCACAATATTCTGTTAGGTATCTGAAAAAAAGCCGTAAATCCTCGGCGTAAGCAAGGCGAGTGGCAGCGGCTTTTGTATCCGCATTTGCCCTGAAAAAAGCATCTAAAAAAGGGGGAAGCTCTTTTAAAACTTCCCTTAGCTTAATTATATTTTTCCTTTTAATTTCATCATGGTAATTTTTACCGCTCATCTTTACCATACCCCTTTATGTCGGAGCCTAATATCGCTGTAAATATTTTATTACAAAAGCTGTCAAATTTTAAATCATTTTCGTAAATAAATTGCTTCATAACTTCACGCTTTGTGTGTCCGTCGGCAGGGCAGGGGCTTTTTACAACACTTATCCCCTCATTGTTAACAAAATTAACAACCTGTGCTTCCGGCACAAACATAAGAGGGCGAATTGAGTATAAATCCATTCTGTCTAAATAAGTAACCGGGGCAAAGGTGTGAATTCTCCCTTCGTAAATAAGGCTCATTAAAAAGCTTTGGCAAATGTCGTCTTTGTTGTGCCCTAAAGCAATTTTGTTAACTCCAAGTTTTTTTGCTTCGGTGTTAAGTGCTCCTTTTCGCATTTTAGAGCATAAAGCGCATGGGTTTGATTCTTTTCTAATGTCAAAAACAACTTCTGCAATGTCCGTTTCAACTATGGTATAGTTTACATCTAGTTTAGCGCAAAGTTCTTTAACAGGGGTTATATCGAAATTTTTAAACCCTAATGAGACGGTTATTGCCTCCAACTCAAATTTTTTGGGGTAAAAACGCTTTAATTCCGAAAGGGCGTAAAGCAGCGTGAGGCTATCTTTACCGCCGGAAATTCCCACGCCTATTTTGTCGCCGTCTTCTATCATGTCGTATGTATCGCAGGCTTTGCGAACAAAGCTTAGTAATTTTCGTAAGTTCATAATACTCCTTTAAGTTTTATTTATTATATAATGTAGTAAAATTTCCAATTTAAAACAAAGAAAGAGGACACCCAGTGGATTAATATTTATGTAGGGGTTGGCGTCCTCGACAACCCGGAATGTTTAAGAAGCAAGGGGTATCGGGACGTCGAGGACGCCGTCCCCTACGAATCGGTATAGAGATTAACTTTGCCCCGGCAGACCAGCGTATGTAGGGGTTGGTGCAGATGTCAGCCGTTAAGGTGAATCATTAACACTTTGGTCTATAATTGGATTGTTACCAATTTTTCTAAATGTTAATTGATTATTATTAATTGAAATAGTAAAAGAAAGATTTTCGTAGATAACATACTGGTCAATTACATGTTTATTATCTGATAAATAATATGTATTGTCGTTATATACTTTATATTTGCCTTTTAAATAAAGAGAATTGTCGTAATCATAGTAATAAAAAGTATTATTATTTAATTTATCAATAACAAGTACTAATCTCGAATTATCTACGGAAAATGTACCGTTAAATTCATCCAAAATATATTTGTTATTATAATTTTTAATAACTAAAAATAATATTATTATAAAGATTAACGAAAATACAATCGTTAATCTTTGTCTATTTTCGATTTGTACGTTCATATTTTCACCATTTATTATAATTTTCCTTGTTTTGTGTTTGGGATTTTATATAATCGTAAGACTGTAAAAGCTTTTCATTGTCTTTAAAGCGTAATTCATGTTTCCCACCGGATTTAAGTTTTATTGAAATATATGAACTATAGATACCATCATTATCATTTTTAATTATTTCACAGTCTGAAATTTTTTTAAAGTTTATTACTACTCCTTTTATAAATACATATTTATTGGTAACGTATGTGTCACTTAAGGCGTTGTTAAACAACAAATACGGGACGATAAAAAAAGTGAAAATGTTCTCATAATTACTTTTGGCTAAGATATAAATAAGACAACATGATAGAAAACTGTATAATATATAAAAAATTTGAGTGCTTTTAGAAATTGTCCTCTCTTCATAGAAAATTATTTTTTTATTTAAATGGTTTAGTTTTGGGATCTTTATAAGTTTTATAAAAATATTAATGTCTGTTAATACGTATAAATAGCAAGATGCGGTTAAGATAAACGTCTTAGATAAAAATAAAATTATATATAGAAATAACATTATTTTTATAATAAATGATGCATATACCAACGACCAAAACTCTGATTTTTTCATATCAACGCCCCCATGCCATAGAGCTTTTAAGACAATTAGCTCTATGTTATTAATATAACGTATATTAATAAAAAAATCAAGGCTGCCAAAATGCATGACAACCTTGAATCATAAAAATTATTTAAAACTATCTTTTAACTTATCAAAAAAACCTTTTTTATGGTCTTTATATTCATCGCCCATTTCGTCTGCAAAGGAATGGAGCAGGTTTTTTTGCCGCTCTGTTAGGCTTGTTGGAACCATAACTTTAAGGGTTACGATTAAGTCTCCAACGACTTTTGAGTTTCTAACGTTAGGAACGCCTTTTTGTCTTAGCGTTACAACAGTGCCGGTTTGAGTTCCGGCTTTTATTGTATGTTTTTCTTGCCCTGTAAGAGTTGGGATTATTATTTCACTGCCCAAAGCCGCTTGAACAAACGTAATAGGTACTTCTAAGTAAAGGTTTACGCCGTCACGTTTAAAATATTTATGGGGAGAAACTCTAATTGTAATAAGTAAGTCTCCCGGAGGGCCGCCTTTTTCTCCGGCTTCGCCGCTTCCGGCAAGCCTTATTGTTTGCCCGTTGTCTATACCTTTTGGAACGTTTACCGAAAGGTTTTTAGATTTGCGGACTTTGCCTGTACCTCGACATGTTCCGCAAGGGTCTTTAATAACCTTACCCTCACCGTGGCAAATGCTGCATGTGCGAACGCTTGTCATTGTGCCGAACATAGTTTGCTGTTGAAATCTTTCTTGACCGCTGCCGCCACAATGCCTGCAGTTTTCTGCAACTGTTCCGGCTTTAGCTCCTGTACCCCTGCAAGTTTCGCAAGTGTCGTTTGCAGTAATTTGTATTTCTTTTGTAACGCCGAAAACCGCTTCTTCAAAGGTTATGCTAAGGCTGGATTGTAAATCCGCCCCACGGCGTGGGCCGGCCTTGCGGCTTCTTCCGCCACCGCCAAAGCCAAAACCATCACCAAAAAATGTTTCAAATATATCATTAACATCGAAGCCGCCGTTAAAACCACCGTAACCTCCGCCGCCGGTTTGGTCAAATGCGGCGTGCCCCATTTGGTCGTATGCCGCACGTTTTTGAGAATCGCTCAAAACGCTGTATGCTTCGCTTACTTCTTTAAACTTTGCTTCCGCTTCCTTGTTTCCGGGGTTTGCATCGGGGTGGTGCTGTTTCGCCATTTTTCTGTAGGCTTTTTTTATTTCATCGTCGCCTGCCCCTTTGGAAACGCCAAGAACTTCATAATAATCCCTTTTATCTGCCAATGCCATCACCCTTTATTTTACGGCTTATATTTCTTTGCCGTCGGCATCAAATATATTATCATTTTTGTTAGCGTCGTAGCCGAATTCGTCGCCGCCTTGCGCCTGTCCGCCTTCTTGGGCTTGAGTCTGGGCTTGCTGATACATTTTTGTAGATACTTCGTGGAACACTGTTGTTAAGCTTTCGGTAGCCTGTTTTAGGCTTTCAACGTCTGCATCGGACAAATTGTCTAGGCTTGTGCCATCGGTTAAGCGTTTAAGGTTTGCAAGTTCGGCTTCAATACGGGATTTATCTGCTTCTTCAATTTTACCTTCAAGCTCTTTAAGCATTTTTTCGGTTTGGAAAACCATAGAGTCCGCTTCGTTTTTAGTATCAATTGCTTCTTTACGTTTTTTGTCTTCTTCTGCAAATCTTTCAGCTTCTTTAACAGCTTTGTCGATTTCTTCGTCGGAAAGGTTTGTGCTTGCAGAAATAGTAATTTTTTGTTCTTTGCCTGTGCCTAAATCTTTTGCCATAACGTGAACAATGCCGTTTGCATCAATGTCAAACATAACTTCAATTTGAGGGATTCCTCTAGGTGCTGGAGCAATGCCGTCTAATCTGAACTGCCCTAAAGTTTTGTTGTCTTTTGCAAGCTGTCTTTCGCCTTGAACAACGTGAATGTCTACGGCTGTTTGGTTATCAGCAGCAGTTGAGAACACTTGCTTTTTATTTGTTGGAATAGTAGTGTTTCTTTCAATTAACTTTGTTGCAACGCCGCCGAGAGTTTCAATACCCAAGGAAAGCGGAGTAACGTCCAAAAGAAGTATACTTCCTGCGCCTTCGTCTCCTGCAAGCTTGCCCCCTTGAATTGAAGCGCCTACAGCAACGCATTCGTCTGGGTTAATGCCTTTAAACGGCTCTTTGCCTGTTAATTTTTTAACAGCTTCCTGTACAGCGATAATTCTTGTAGAACCACCAACTAAAAGCACTTTGTGTAATTCTGCCGGAGTTAAGTCTGCATCTTTAAGAGCTGTTCTTACAGGACCCATTGTAGCTTCAACTAAATCAGCAGTTAATTCATCGAATTTAGCTCTTGTAAGAGTAATGTCCATGTGTTTAGGGCCGTCTTGGTTCATTGTAATAAACGGTAAGTTAATGTTTGTAGTTGTAACGTTAGAAAGCTCAATTTTTGCTTTTTCAGCCGCTTCTTTTAAACGTTGCATAGCCATTTTGTCCTGGCTTAAGTCCATATTTTCTTTTTGCTTAAATTCTTGAACTAAATGTTTAATAACTCTTTCGTCAAAGTCGTCGCCGCCTAAGTGGTTGTTACCGCTTGTAGCCAAAACTTCGATAACGCCTTCGCCGATGTCTATAATAGAAACGTCAAAAGTACCGCCGCCTAAGTCGTAAACCATGATTTTTTGTTCTTTTTCATTGTCAAGACCATAAGCGAGAGCAGCTGCTGTAGGTTCGTTAATAATACGTTTAACATCAAGCCCTGCAATTCTGCCGGCATCTTTAGTTGCTTGTCTTTGGCTGTCTGTAAAGTATGCAGGAACGGTAATTACCGCTTCTGTTACCGGTTGCCCTAAGTAGCTTTCCGCATCAGCTTTTAATTTTTGCAGTATCATTGCGGATATTTCTTGGGGAGAATAATTTTTGTCTTCGATTTTAACTTTAAAATCTGAACCCATTTTTCGTTTAATTGAAATAACTGTGTTGTCTGTGTTTGTAATTGCCTGTCTTTTTGCTGTTTCGCCAACAAGCCTTTCACCATTTTTAGAAAATGCTACAACAGATGGAGTTGTACGTGCGCCTTCAGAGTTTGCTATAACAACGGGCTGACCGCCCTCCATAACTGCAACGCAAGAGTTTGTTGTTCCTAAGTCAATTCCGATAATTTTACCCATTTATATTCCTCCTAATATCTAATCTAATAATTGTTTTTATATTTAATTTGCTACTCTAACCATACATGGTCTTATAACCTTTTCTTTATATTTATAACCTTTTTGTAAAACATCAATAACTTCATTTTCGCCGTACTGCTGGTCTTCAACATGGGCTACGGCGTGGTGAAGAGCCGGGTCAAATTTTTCCCCTGCCGCTTCAATGGCTTCTACGCCTATATCATCAAGGGCAAGAAGCATTTGCCTATAAATCATTTCAACGCCTTTGTAAAAGCTGTCTGCTTTATTGGTGCTTGCGTTTAAAGCTCTTTCAAAATTATCAATAGAGGGAAGAAGCTTTTCAACGGTGTTTCTAACGCCATCGTCATACATGCTCGCTTTTTCCTTTATAGTACGTTTTCGGAAATTATCATAATCAGCAAGGGCTCTTTGCCATTTATCTTTATAATCTTCACATTGCTTTAATAAATCCGGCTCGGCAGCTTCATCTTCAATTATAACTTCCTCTGCTAAAACTTCCTCAATAACGGCTTCTTCGATTATTCTGTCAGCTTCAGCTTTAGCCGATTCATTGTTTACAGTTTTATCTTCTTCCATTTCGTACTCCTTTCAAAATTTATCAATTTATAAATTTAATACTGTTATCCGCCGGAAAGCGAATTTAATATTTGATTAATATTTTTAACAATAGCCCCCAGAACTGAAACAACCTGAGGGTAATCCATTCTTGTAGGACCAATTATGCCTATTTGTCCACAATTGCTTCCTCCAAGGCGGTAATTTGCTTTTATAATGCTACAATCCCGCATTTGCTCCATTGTGTTTTCAGAGCCAATAACAATTTGAATGTCGTCTGTTCGTTCGTTGCCTAAAAGGGTAATAAGCAGTTCCTTTTCTTCAAGAGTTTGAAAAATAGATCTCGCTTTTTCTAAATTGCTAAATTCCGGAAAAGCTAAAATATTTTTAGCGCCGCTGGTGTAAACCCTAACGTTGTCCTCAGCTTTTATAACGTTTAAAACTGCGGTAAGCACGGGGACCAAAATATGAGATTCGTTTGGATGTTTTTGCAAAATATGGTTAGCAACGCTTTCTTCTATATCTGAAAAATTCATGCCGGAAAGGCTTTTGTCAAGCATTTCCGAAAGGCTGTTAAGAGTTTCGTGCCCGGGAGCTTCTTTCAGCCTTACAATACTGTTTTTTATAGCTTTGCTGTCTGTAACGATAATTACAACAATTGAAGTTTCGTCCACAGGCACAAGCTGAAGATGCTTTACCTTTGTTTGAGAAACTAACGGCTCAGAAACAATTGTTGTATAATTTGTAAGAAGTGCGATGCTTTTTGCAATTTCCTCCATAAAGTATTCAACCTGGTTGATGCCATGCATTATTGTGTTTTTTAAATAAGCTTGCTCTTCTTCCGTAAGTTCTCTATAATGCATCATGCTGTCAACGAAATAGCGGTAGCCTTTGTCCGAGGGAACTCTCCCTGCGGATGCGTGAGGCTGAACAATAAGCCCTAATTCCTCTAAATCGCTCATTTCGTTGCGAACGGTTGCAGAGCTTATGCCTAAATCATATTTTTTTGCTATAGTACGTGAACCAATAGGTTCTCCTGTATGAATATAGTCGTTTATAATTGCTTCTAATATTTTTATTTTACGCTCATTTAAAAACAATGCTGTCACCCCCTGGTTTGCTTATTTGTTGTTGTTAGCACTCTAATTGGTTGAGTGCTAATTTATATTTATAAAATATCACTTTCAGATAAATCTGTCAAGTGATTTTTAAGGATTTATTGATTTATTATAAATTCTGATAGTATTATATTTAAAACGTCTATGCCTTTATCAGTCAGCCTAAGCCAGCCGTTAACATCTTCCATAAACCCGGTTTTAATATATTTGTTTATAACGCTTCCATAAACAGCATAAACAGTTTTATTAAAATTTTTGTAAAAATTTTCTATATAAACGCCTTTTATAAGCCTAAGTCCTAAAAACATAAATTCTTCCATAGCCTGTTTTTGGTTTATGAATTCAACCTGTTCTTTTATATTGTCTCCTGATAAATATTTATCTAAAACAGAAGTATTGCAAAATCTGTAACCCCCTACAAAAGAGTGGGAGTTTAAACCAAAGCCGAAATAATCGCCTCTTTGCCAATAGCAAAGATTGTGTCTGCATTCATAGCCTTTTTTTGCAAAGTTAGATATTTCGTAATGGTCATATCCATTTTTGCAAAGTGTATTTTTTAAAAGTTCATACATATATCTGTCGGTCTCGTGCTCGGCTTCTCTTATCTCTCCTTTTTCAAACATTTCATAAAAAGGAGTGTTTTTTTCAATAATTAAGCTGTAAGCCGAAATATGCTTGGGGTCAAGTTTAACAGCTTCATTTAGTGTCTGTTCAAAATCTTCAAGAGTTTGCCCGGGTAACGCAAACATTAGGTCTAAATTAATATTTTCAAACCCTGCTTTTCGGGCATCTCTATAATTATTTTTAAAAGTTTGGGCTGTGTGTATGCGCCCAATTTTTTGAAGCAAGTTATCGTTTAAAGACTGAACCCCTAAACTTAACCTGTTAAACCCCATTTGTCTAAGACTTTTTAGTTTATTAAAGTCAATAGTTCCCGGGTTTGACTCTATAGAAATTTCACAATTTTTATCAATTTTAAATTTAGAGAGCCTGTTTACTATCTCTTCAATATAATATACGTTAAAAACGGTAGGTGTTCCACCTCCCAAAAAAATTGTTTCAATTTTTTTATTTTTAATTTCTTCGCAGCTTTCAATTTCCTTTAAAAGAGCATTTTTATAAGCCTCAAATTGCGGCTCTGCATCCGGAAAGGATACAAAGTCGCAATAAAGGCATTTACTTACGCAAAAAGGAATGTGTATATAAATTCCTGCCATCTCATTATCCTCTGTTTTCTATTACCTTGTAAACGTCGTCAGGTATATTACCAAGCCGCCAAACGGATAAACCACTTACCCCGAACATTTTCATAAGTTTAATTTTTGCATTAACGCTTCTGTCGTTTTCATACCATACTATATTTTGAGTATTGTCGCTTTCGTTTGTAAAAGTTATATAAGGGTTTTCGCTTTTTTCGTCGTACATGTTGGTTACACCCTGTTTAATTCTTGCCGCCAGCGTTTCATAGTCCGGGCGGTATGGTCTGTCATTTATAACTTTGCCGTCACTCTTTTTCCATTGTGCCGTATCCATTGAAATTTGCAATAATATTTTGTTTTTATCAGATATTCCTGTCTGTGTATCTGTAATTTCTTTTAAAGCTTCGTAAACGTCGGCAATTGGGGTAAGGGGAGTCATTACAATGCCTTGTTCCATTTGAAGCCCGGTAAGCCGTTTTGCGTTGTAGTCATGAGCCATTAATATAACTTTGTCTGCAATTTCGCCTATGGCTTTAAAGTCGTAACCGTCAAAGTAATCCTGCCCGGATCTTCTGGGGTGAACTGCTGTGAAAAGGGTTTTCCCTCCAAGTTGACCTTTTAACTCTGTTAAAAAGACCGTAAGCCCAGTTCTTGCATTAGGTCCTGCTAAATTTTCAAAATCTATGCAAACTCCGTCATACTTGTCCAATATTCCAATAATTTGAGAAATAGCTTGTTTTCGGAAATTAGCATCTGAAACTATTTTTTCAGTAAGGCTTAAACCATCGGGAGTTTTTGTATCTTGTGTTGTCACCATTAAAAGGGCTTGTTTGCCATTGTTTTTAGCAAAATTTAATGGTTCTTCATAACCTTGGGGCAACCTGTATTCGTTGTCGTTTTCGGCTTTTATATTAATATAAACGTCACCTGAAATATAGTCAAGCCTGCTCCAGCCGTAGCTTACGCTGTCCAAATTGGTTATTAAATTCATTTGATTAGAAGATTTTATAGCATAAAACCCATTAACAAAGTTAACTCCGGTATTTAGCTTTCTGTGCATACGCATTATAATTGCTCCGGCTTCTTCTCTGGTTGCTGTTTTTTCCGGGCTAAAATTTTCGCCCCCTGTGCCGCTCATTATGCCTAAATCTCGGACAACTGTAATATATTCCGCATTTTCTAAAACGTCTTTAAAGGGTCTTTGAACGTTTATTTGCTTTGCCAGGCTTTCGTACCCAAGGGCACGAACAATCATTACCGCCATGTCTTCTCTTGTTGCGCTTTCGTTTTGGTCAAGGCCTTTTATTTCTATATCCTCGGCTTGCGTAAGGTTTTTCATAAATAACACAAATTCACTTCGTTTAACTGGTCTGCCAATACCGTATAAATTGTTGCCGATACCAGTAGTTAGTCCTAATGTGCGCATTTCTAAAATGTCATTATATGCCCAATGACTGGGTGCAACATCTGAAAAACTTGTCACATCAGCCTTAATAATTGTGCAAGTATTTACAAAAACTAACATAATTACGACAAATTTAATAAATTTATTCATATATTTTCTCCTTTATATATTAGTTATACATATTATAACACATTTCACGGTATATTCAAGTCACAAACACGCTTTAAAGCGGCAAAATAATTTCTTTACTTACAATCTGGCAGTAGCTATAATACTAAGAAGTTAGTTATTAAACAAAGATATTAAAATTCGGAGGGATATTTTTATGACTGCAGGTGTTTCGGTTCAATTATTTACAAGTGTGGCGTTGGGGCTTTTTTCGGTGTTAATGGTTGCTATAGGTATCCATACATCTAAAAAAGCTAAAACCATCGACGGCTTTTTACTTGGCGGAAGAAAAATTGGTGCATGGATGTCCGCTTTTGCCTATGGAACGTCTTATTTTTCCGCTGTTATATTTATAGGTTACGCCGGGAAAAACGGTTGGGACGTTGGTCTTTCAAGTATTTGGATTGGCGTTGGCAACGCTGTTTTAGGCTGTTTTTTAGCTTGGAAAGTTTTAGCTAAAAAAGTTAGGCAAATGACACACAATTTAGAAGCTAAAACTACGCCGGAATTTTTTGAAAGCCGTTACTCATCTTCTGCAATGAAAATTTATTCGGCCATTATTATATTTATTTTTTTAGTTCCTTATTCAGCGGCGGTTTATAAAGGGTTGGGATCAATGTTTACAACAATTTTCCCAACTGTTTCTATAAATACATGTATGCTTATTGTTTGCGTTATAACAGCGGTTTTCCTTGTAACAGGGGGGTACATAGCAACAGTTTACACAGATTTTGTTCAAGGTTTAATAATGCTTGCAGGCACTGGGCTCATGGTGTTTTTAATAGCTTATAACGCAAAAGTCGGAGGTTTTTCCACCGCAATAGTAAAATTAAAAGAAATAGACCCGCAGCTTGTAAACGTTTTTGGCGGAAGCAGCTGGAAGTTTTTGCTTACTAATATTTTATTAACAAGCTTTGGTACATTTGGGCTTCCTCAAATGATAAATAAATTTTATGCCATAACAGACGAAAAATCCGCAATTAAAAAAGCTACTATAGTTTCAACACTATTTGCAGGGGTTATCGGTATCGGCGCTTATTTTGTAGGTTCTATGGGCAGGCTTATTCTTAGCAACGAGCTTCCTAAAGGCGGTTACGACTATGTTGTTCCCAACACTTTAGTTACTGCTCTTGGGCAAAACAGTACCTTTTCAAATGCAGTTTTAGCTGTTATAATGGTATTGTTATTATCGGCGTCAATGTCAACGCTTTCGTCCATAGTGCTTACGTCTTCTTCGGCTGTAACGGTGGATTTGTTTCCGGCGTTTTTTCCGAAAAATGATAATAAGCATCAGGTATTGTTTACAAGGGGCTTTTGCTTGTTATTTGTATTTTTGTCATACATATTTGCAACAATGAATTTTGCCATAATTGTAAGTGTTATGTCTTTTTCTTGGGGGGCTTTGTCCGGCTCTTTTATCGGGCCAATGCTTTGGGGGCTTTATTCAAAAAAGACAACGAAATACGGCGCATGGGCAGGTATGCTTTGTGGTATTTCAACGATCGGGTTATTAACCCTTGTTAAAACCATAGCAGAAGGTTTCCCAGCGGCAATTTCCAATGCTCCTATTTACGGCGTAACGGCAATGGCTGTTTCTCTTGTTGCCACAGGCGTTGTAAGCGTATTGACACCAAAGCTTGAAAACACTTTAATTGAAAAGGCTTTTCAAGCCACAACTGATAATTAATAATCGATTTTACACGTTAAGCGGTAGACAAGGGGGTATTTTATGAAAAAGCTTATGCTGGGTAACGATGCCGTAGCAAGGGGCGCATATGAAGCAGGCGTCGTTGTGGTCTCGTCTTACCCGGGCACGCCAAGTACAGAAATTACAGAAGCTATAGCAAAATACGATGAAATATACGCTGAATGGGCTGTTAATGAAAAAGTTGCAATGGAAGTTGTTATAGGGGCAAGTTTTGGCGGCGGAAGAGCCATAACATCTATGAAGCATGTTGGGCTAAACGTTGCCGCAGACCCTATGTTTACAGTGGCTTATACCGGCGTTAATGCAGGGCTTGTTATTTGCGTTGCAGACGACCAGGGGATGCATTCTTCACAAAACGAGCAAGACAGCAGGCATTACGCTGAATTTGCTAAAGTTCCAATGTTGGAGCCATCTGACAGCGATGAATGCTTAAAATTTACAAAATATGCTTTTGAGCTTTCAGAAAAATATGACACCCCTGTGTTAATTCGCCTTTCCACAAGAGTTTCTCATTCTCAAAGCCTTGTGGAAATTGGGGAAAGAGTTAATAGAGATATTTTGCCTTATAGCAAAGATATGGCAAAATACGTTATGATGCCGGCAAATGCAAGAGGGCGTCATGTAGAGGTTGAAAAAAGAACTGCCGCTTTAAAAGAACTTGCAGAGACTACAGAACTTAATAAAATTACATATAACGGCGATAAAAAAATAGGTATTATTTCTGCCGGAATCGCTTATGAATACGCAAAAGAAGCCCTTGGGGACAACGCTTCTTATTTAAAAATCGGTCAAATCTATCCCCTTCCTGCAAAATTAATTAAGGAATTTGCTGATAATGTTGAGGAAATATATGTAATCGAAGAGCTTGACCCGGTTATTGAAGAGCATTGCAAAGTACTTGGCATTAAAGTTATTGGCAAAGAGAAATTCTCGTTAATAGGAGAATACTCCGCGAATTTAATTAAAAAAGTTATTTTAGGCGAAGAAGTTCCCAGTTTTTCTGTGGAGGAAAAAATTCCGGCTCGCCCTCCTGTTATGTGTGCGGGTTGCCCACACAGAGGGGCATTTTTCGCTATGAAGCAGTTAGGTCTTATAGTTTCAGGAGATATTGGCTGTTATACTTTAGGGGCGCTTCCTCCGCTCGACAGCGTGGATTCTGTTGTTTGCATGGGCGCAAGCATAGGTATTGCATATGGCATGGAAAGAGCCGCAGGAAAAGAGCTTCCTAAAAAGGTTGTGGCTACTATTGGAGATTCTACGTTTATGCATTCCGGCATAACCGGGCTTTTAAACATTGTTTACAACAAAGGGGTTTCTACTGTTATGATAATGGATAATTCCATAACAGGCATGACTGGACATCAGCAAAACCCTGTTTCCGGTTATACCCTTAAAGGAGCAGAAGCTCCTGTTATAGACTTTGAAGCGTTATGCCGAGCAATGGGTATAAACCGGGTTCAAACTGTTGACCCGTTTGATTTTGATAAAATGAAAAAGGTTCTTAAAGAGGAAACGGAAGCGGAAGAACCGTCAGTTATTATAACAAAACGCCCTTGCGCCCTTATACCTTCTTTTAAATCATTTGGTAAACGCAAAATAAATAAAGATAAATGCACGGAATGCGGCATGTGCCTTAAAATCGGCTGCCCATGCATATCAAAAACAGAGGGCAAAGCCGGAATAGACAAAAACATGTGCGTAGGGTGCGCTTATTGCCAAAGAATTTGTAAATTTAACGCCATAGAAAAGGACGGTGAATAATATGAACATTATTATTGCCGGAGTTGGCGGTCAGGGCTCTTTGCTTGCCGCAAGAATAATCGGTAACGTTGCTATAAAGCTTGGATATGACGTTAAAGTTTCAGAGGTTCACGGCATGAGCCAGAGAGGCGGAAGCGTTATAACTTATGTTAAATATTCCGACAAGGAAGTGCATTCTCCTATTATGGATGCCGGAACGGCAGACGTTATGATTGCCTTTGAACAGCTTGAAGCTTACAGAAATATAAGCTTTTTAAAGGAAAACGCCATTATTCTTATGAATACACAAAAAATTGACCCTATGCCTGTTATAACAGGGGCTTTTGAATATCCAATAGAAATAGCGGAAAAAATAGCTAAAAATTATAATGTTAAGCTTACTACTATAGATGCCCTTGAAAAAGCTAAGGAAGCAGGAAGCGTAAAAGCCGTTAACATGGTTTTGCTTGGGCTTTTGGCTTCAAAGCTTAAGCTTGATATTGATAAGCAAATTTGGCTTGACGTTATGGCTGAAAGCGTTAAGGAAAAGTTTTTGGCTTCTAACTTAGCGGCGTTTGAACTTGGTTATGAATCTGGAGCAGGAGCTTAAAGCGAAAAGAGGTTTATATGGAAAACTTTACTTTTAATTCTACAACAAAAGTAATATTCGGAAAAAATACAGAAAGCGGCGTAGGAGCAGAAATAAGGGCTTACGGCGGTAAAAAAGCTTTAATCCATTACGGTTCTGAAAGAATACGGAAAAATGGACTTCTTGGTAGAATTGAGGTTTCTCTTAAAGAAGCCGGTATTGAATATGTTTTGCTTGGCGGCGTTGTGCCTAACCCTGTTTTAAGCCTTGTTTACAAAGGTATTGAACTTTGTAAACAGGAAGGTGTGGACTTTTTGCTTGCAGTAGGCGGAGGAAGCGTTATAGACTCCTGCAAGGCTATTGGTTACGGTCTTAAATTAAACGGTGATGTTTGGGATGTTTACGACGGCAAGGCTGTTCCTGCTGATTGTATGCTAATAGGCGCAGTTGTTACAATAGCGGCGGCAGGAAGCGAAACTAGCAATTCAAGCGTTATTACAGACGACAGAACAACTATAAAGAAGGGGTATAGAAACGATTTATGCCGCCCGAAATTTGCGGTTATGAACCCGGAATTAACTTTGTCACTTCCGCCTTTTGAAACTGCTTGCGGTGTTGTTGATATAATGATGCATACTCTTGAACGGTATTTTGCCCCAAGAGCTCAAAATAAAATGACAGACTTATTTGCAGAAGCATTAATTAAAAACACCATTGCAAATGGAGAGGTTGTTTATAAAGAGCCGGGAAATTACAATGCCCGTTCTGAAATATTGTGGGCAGGAAGCCTTTCCCATAACGATTTAACCGGGCTCGGATATGCCGGAGACTGGGCTTGCCACCAGCTTTGCCACGAGTTAAGTGGTAAATATAATGCTGTTCATGGTGCGGCTCTCTCCTCTGTTTGGGGAACATGGGCAAGATACGTATATAAAGAGGATATTTACCGTTTTGTGGAATTTGCCAATAAGGTTTGGGGCATTGAAATAAACTATTCAAACCTTGAAGAAACAGCGTTGCAAGGCATAATAGCCAATGAACAGTTTTTTGTATCGTTAAACATGCCTATAAGTTTGAAACAGCTTCTTGGTAAAGAATTAACAAAGGAAGAAGCAGAAGAATTAACAGAAAGATGCACTCACTTTGGAAAGCGTTCCATTGGAACGTTTAAAAAACTTCAAAAAGACGATATTTATAACATATATAAGAAGGCTTAACAAAAAAATGCGCTTAAAGGCGCATTTTTTGTGGGAAAATATACTGTAAAACAATTTGTATGAAACTATTGCAAAAAACATATGGCTATTATATAATAAATTTGTTAAATTTTTCTATAAAACTTATTGTAGATATTTAACAAAAAAATTTAGGAGGTCTAAAATGAAGAAGAACTTTTTAAAAATAGCTATTGCATCGGTTTTAAGCTTTTCTCTCTTATTTACAGGATGCGCAAGCAGTACACCTGCTACAGCGCCAGCGGAAAGCGAAGACCAACAGCAACAGGAGGCCCCTGCGAATAATCAAAGCGAGGCACCAGCATCCGGTGATGTTGTAGAGCTTACAATGGGCTCTTGGCGTACTGACGATGTTACACAAATGACAGCATTTTTAGGGGAATTTACAAGCAAATACCCAAACATTAAAATTCTTTTCCAGCCTACTAACCCACCGGATTATAATGCAACTCTCCGCTTACAGCTTGAAAGCGGCACAGGTCCTGACCTTATGTATGCACGTTCTTACGCAACTGGCCGTGAACTTTATGAGGCTGGTTACTTTGGGGACTGCTCAGACGTTCCTGGGATTAATGAAAACATTTCAGATGCAAACCGTGCACCTTGGGAATCTACAGACGGCAAAAACTTTGCAGTTCCTTTTGCGGCTGTTTCCCACGGGGTTTACTACAACAAAGATATTTTTAACCAATACGGTCTTTCAGTTCCAACAACTTGGGAAGAATTTATAGCTGTTTGCCAAACGTTAAAAGATAACGGCGTTACTCCTCTTGCTAACGGCGTTGCAGACGAATGGGACATTTTAGAAACATTTTTCTTAGGTATGCTTCCAAACTACATAGGTGGCCCTGAACAAAGAGAAAAATATGAAAAAGGCGAACTTAAAGTTAATGACGAAAAGTTTGTTCAAGCTTATTCAGACATTGCAATGGTTAAACCATTTTTGCCAGACGGCTTTGAAGCTGTAACATACAACGACAGCCAGGTTATGTTTAACACTCAAAGTGCGGCAATGTTTATTGACGGCTCTTGGACTTTAAGCGTTTACGACGGTGCATCATTTGAATGGGGTGTTTTTGCAGTCCCTGCAAGAAAAGGTGGAACTACAGCAATTTGTTTCCATCCAGACGTTGCAATTTCAATGAATGCTGCATCAAAATATCCTGAAGAAGCTAAAACATTTTTAGCATGGCTTTGCTCCGAAGAGGGCACTCAAGCCGCAGGAAAATATTTACCTACTGGTATTTTCCCAATAAGCAACTTTACCGTAACTCTTGAAAACCCTCAAGCTAATGAATTTTTAGCTCTTAATGCCGGAAAAGCTACAGATGCACGTTTCGTTTGGCCGGCGCTTATGGATTTATACGCTCCAATGAACCAAGCAGTTATAAACGTTCTTAAAGGAACTGCAACACCACAAGAGGCTGCCGACAGCGTTGCTGCGGTTCTTGAATAAGTAAATAATTATTACAAATTTAAGGTTTAATAATGAACGCCCTCCTGCATAGGACGGCGTTCATTATTAGAAAAAGAAAAAGATAGATATCAAATGGTGGTGTTTATATGCGCAGCACAAGGAGCACGGCTCAGGGCGTTTACTGGATATGGTACATACTTCCTGCGCTTTTAGTTTACATTATTTTTATGGCGTATCCGCTGTTGGATTCCATGCGGTTAAGTCTATTTACAGGTCGTGCAGACAGCAGAGTTTTTGTTGGTCTTGGCAATTACATAGAGTTGTTTACAAATGCTGAACGTTCATTACGTTATAGAAACGCTTTTGCTAACACAAGCATTTTTTTTGTGGTGCATATGCTTGTGCAGAACGTTTTGGGAATTTTGTTTGCTGTTTTATTAACAGCACCAAATATGAAAGGCAGTAAAATGTATCAAACAATTATTTTTATACCTACAACTTTTGCGGTTTTAGTAACCGGATATTTGTGGAAGCTTTTATTAAACCCAGTTTGGTCTAAAGGCTTTTTAACTACAATGGGGCTTTCCTCTTTGGCAAAGCCGTGGCTAGGAATGGAAAATGTTGCTCTTATTTTTGTTGCGCTTGTTTCTTGCTGGCAGTGGGTTGGTATACCAACAATGATGTTTGTTGCAGGTCTTCAAAACATTAGCGAGGATATTTACGAAGCTGCGGAAATAGAGGGTGCAAATGCATGGGATTTGTTTTACAGAATAAAACTTCCGTTAATTGCACCGGTTGTTGGTATAATTACAGTTCTTACTTTTGTTAACAACTTTAACGCTTTTGATATTGTATTTGCAATGGAAAACGCTAACGGCGCCCCCGGATATGCCACAGACTTAATCGGGACGTTGTTTTACAGATCCGGAATTGCGGGGCAACACCCTATAGGCATACCTGAACCCGGAATGGGAGCGGCAATTGCTTCTATTACATTTATTCTGCTTGCGGCGGTTTCTTCAATAATTTTGCGTATAACACGCACGAAGGAGTAGGTTGTATGAACAATAAATCCTTGCGGGTACAAAGAATGCATATACCTTCTCACATAATTTTGTGCGCTTGGTCGTTGATTGTTTTGTTTCCGCTATACATAATGATAATAAACTCTTTTAAAGACCGTTTAAGTATTTACCAAAACACTTACGGGCTTCCCGAAAAATGGAACTTTTCAAATTATACCGACGTATTATCCAGCGGTGATTTTTTAATATATTTTAAAAACAGCTTGTTTGCAGTTATTGTTTCTCTTGCATTGGTACTAATCTTCGGAACAATGGTGGCTTATGCTCTTGCCCAGTGGAAGAGTAAGTTTTCTAACATAATTTACTTTTTATTTATTGCAGGAATGATGATGCCTATTAAAATCGCTTCCATTAAGCTTTTGGAAATGGTTAGGTTTTTAGGGCTTATAAACACCGTCGCGGCGCTTATTCCCATTTATGTTGCAATGGGTATGCCCATAGCTGTTTTCGTTTTAACAGAGTTTATACGGCAAATACCGGCAGAACTTATTGAAGCCGCCCTTATGGACGGGGCAAGCAGATTTTCAATTCTTGTAAATATTGTTACACCCCTTATACGCCCTGCTCTTGCAACTGTTGCAATTTATAATTTAGTGCCGTTTTGGAACGACTTGTGGTTTCCTCTTATTTTTATAAGTGATGAGCGTTCAAAAACATTGCTATTAGGGGTTACAAGGCTGTTCGGGCAATACCAGACAGACTGGTCTAAGGTTTTGGCGGTTTTAACCCTTTCTTCACTGCCTGTTTTAATATTATATCTGCTTATGAGCCGACAATTTATTAAAGGTATGATGGCAGGCGCAATAAAAGGCTGACAATGATCAGCCTTTTATTGCGAGCGGATTAAGAAAATGTATTGAGCCATTGAGCAAAGAAATGAACTAGTATAACGATATAATGGGCTGTGGACAATGGTTGCAGACAGTTTAAGGAACCCATACAATGCGTTCCCTACAAATGTCATATCATACCGTTATTAAAACAGAATTGTAGGGAACGCATTATATGCGTTCCGAAACCCAAACGGCATTCTAATATTATATTATACCATTTTAAAATA
>CAZJGG010000006.1:38992-65065 GCA_964545475.1 uncultured Eubacteriales bacterium
ATGCGTTCCGAAACCCAAACGGCATTCTAATATTATATTATACCATTTTAAAATAGAATTGTAGGGAACGCATTGTATGCGTTCCGCACCCCAAATAGCATTGAACAAAGAAATGAAGGTATCATGTCATTTTTAATACTTTCTCTAAAAGCTTTGGCTGTATATCAGGGTATGTCCATTCTGAGGGTAGTTGTGTAAAAAAATCTACGCATTCGATTTCAAATGCCGGAAGTTCCTCAAATGAAAAAATGTCGGCATAAAAAAGCATTCCAAAAGATTCAGTGCCGTCTCTTTTTACGGAATATACGCAAACAGGCTCAATACTATACTCTTTTGCCCCTGTTTCCTCGTATAACTCCCTTTTGGCAGTCTCTGATATATCTTCGCCAACTTCACGTCTGCCCCCCGGGCATTCATATGTATTTCTGTCTCTGTGTTTGCAAAACACCCATTGCCCCTTGTGTTTTGAAACAATAACTGCAAATTTCAGAAGATTATCCTCTACGTTTTCATAGAAATTAACCTCTATCATAGCTACAGCCCCCAAACTTACCTGAAAAAGCTTAAAAACTTATTAAAATGCCCTGTAATCATAAAAATTCCCATTACAATTAAGAACAAACCAGAAATTAGTGTTATTACATTATATTTTTTCTTGATGAAACTAAATGCACTGTGCAATTTATCGACAAATAGTGCGGAAACAACAAAAGGAATGCCCATTCCGGCAGAATATGCAAGCAAAAGCAAAACTCCTTTAGTATATGTTTTGGAATTTGCCGCAAGCATAAGGGCAGAGCCTAAAAACGTGCCTATACAAGGCGTCCAACCGATTGAAAAAATAACGCC
The DNA here is from genome assembly GCA_964545475.1 of uncultured Eubacteriales bacterium. GTDB lineage: Bacteria > Bacillota > Clostridia > Lachnospirales > JAISER01 > CAZJGG01. The sequence continues at coordinate 39,842 of CAZJGG010000006.1, forward strand.
GAATAAAACCGCTGTGAAAAAGTTGTTTACATCAATTTTAACATCAAGTTTTTTGGTTCTGTTAAGAAGAGGAAAGTTAAAAATTCCTGCAAAATTAATGCCTAGAATAATAACTATCACGCCGCCTGTGATGTTAAAAGCTCTCATATGGTCTTGAATAAAACCGCCGAAAGTTGCGGCCGCTGCTCCAAGCAAAACAAAAACAATGGTAAAGCCCAAAACAAAGCCGAAAGAATTTTTTACAGCGTTTTTGTTTTTATCGCTTCCGGCGCTTCCTGCAAGAAAAGTTAAATAAATAGGAAGCATAGGAAGCAGGCACGGCGAAATAAAGGTTATTATTCCCTCTAAAAATGTAAGTGCATATTCCAAAAAATCACCTCTAGATAATGGGTTGCATTTTGCCGTTTTCTTGCTTTAATAAATCCAGCCTTACTATTTTTGCTTCATATGGTTCTGGAGAAGTTTCGCTTATATAATTAACAAAATGCTCCGCTTTTAAATTTACGTTACTTCCTGCGGAAAATATTGCATTTATACGGCAGTCATCCATTATTTTTATATCATGAATATGAGGGCGAACGTTAGTATATTCGTCTTTAGATTTTGATTTCTTTTTTATAATAATTTCATCAGAATTTAATATTTGGGCGCAAATTTCATTAATGCTTTTGTTAAAGCTAATTTCATACAGTGCGGCGCAAACAAGAGCACCGGCGGATTTTGCTCCGGGCAAAAGCTCTGCACAAGCTATTACTTGAAGCCCATTTGGCATTTGCCCGTTAAGCCCTGTTATTATGTCATTAGAATTAACGCTGTGGCTTAATACAAAATCTGCATAGTCCCCTAAGCTGGCCATGCCCATAGGCAAAGGCAAAGCGAAGGAAATAAGCTGATGTGGGTTAAACCCTTGGGAAAAAGCCACAGGAAGCCCGGCTCTTTTAATTGCTCGCCGGAAAACGTTCATTAAGTCTAAATGCCCGACAAACCGCATTTTATCTTCTTTTGTAAATTTAATTCTGTATTTAATGTTCACACGAACCGCCTCCGCTCAATGAAGTAATACCGCACCCCGAGCAGTTTTCCCGGCAGTTTTTGGTTATAAGACCTTGTAAAGACTTTTCGTATTCCTTTATAAAAAATGATTTCGTAACACCGATGTTAATGTGTTCCCAAGGTAAAACCTCGTCAAAATTTCTTTGTCTGAAAGCATAAAAACCAATGTCTATGCCGGCATCTAAACATGCTTTTTGCCAAACATCATTGTTAAAAAAGTCTGTCCAGCCGTCAAACTTTGCGCCGCTTTTCCACGCGTTATAAACGACTTGACCTACACGTCTGTCTCCTCGTGCTAAAAGGGCTTCTATAATAGCGATTTCCGGATGGGAATAAGAAAGTTTAACACCTTTTTGCTTTAAAGCTTTTTTAAGAAACATTTGTTTTTGTTTAAAAGTTTCGTTATCGTTTTGCCCAACCCATTGAAAAGGGGTAAAAGGTTTAGGAACGTAACACGCAAGAGACACGTTTAATGACAAAGGCATTTTTTTGCCGCTTCTGTTTGCGTAATAAACTCCTATTATTTTTTCAATAAGGTCCATAATCCCCTGTAAATCATCGTCATTTTCAGTGGGAAGCCCAAGCATTAAATAAAGCTTAAGCCTGTTGTATCCGCCTTTAAAGGCTATTGCAAGACCGCTTAAAATATCTTCTTCCGTTATGCCTTTGTTAATAACGTCTCTTAACCGCTGTGTTCCGGCTTCCGGCGCAAAAGTAAGGCTGGATTTTCTAACCCCTTGAACTTTTTCCATAAGGGCAAAATTAAACGCATCAAGGCGTAAAGATGGAAGGGAAAGGTTTACACCAAGCTTTTGGAAGCGGTCGATAAGGCCGTCTGTAAGCTCTTTAAAGCCGGTATAATCACTTGTGCTTAAAGATACAAGGGAAATTTCTTCGTATCCGGAATTTTTAATAAGCTCCTCGGAATGGCTAAGCAAAGTTTCATGACTTTTTTCCCTTACAGGGCGGTTAATAAACCCTGCCTGGCAAAAACGGCAACCCCTTATGCAACCTCTGAAAAGTTCAAGAGTTGTTCTGTCATGAACGGTTTCAATAAAAGGGATAAGCTCTTTTTCCGGGTAAAAAGCCTTGTCCATATCTTTTACAAAAACTTTGTTAATTACAGGCTTTGCCTTTTCGTTGTTAGGAGCGATACGCTCAATTTCACCGTTTTGTTTATAAGAAACGTCGTAAAACATAGGGACATAAACTCCCTCAATTTCTGTAAGAGACAAGAGAAAGTCTTTTCTAGTTCCGTTTGCTTTTTTGTTTTTATTGTATTTATCTAAAATTCCATTAAGGGTAACTTCTCCCTCGCCTATATAGAAAAAGTCAATAAAGTCCGCTAAAGGCTCGGGGTTATAGGCGCAAGGACCTCCGGCGCAAATAATTGGGCAGTCTTCCCCTCTGTCCTTTGAATAAATAGGAGTTTGGGCTAAATCCAGCATATTTAAAACGTTTGTATAACTCATTTCATATTGAAGAGTAAAACCTACAATATCAAATTTGTTAATGCGATCCCCTGTTTCAAGAGCAAAAAGAGGGAAGTTGTTTTCCCTCATAATTTTCTCCATATCGTGCCAAGGGGCGAAAACACGTTCGCAATAAGTGTCTTCACGGTTATTTAAAAAATAATATAAAATGGATAGCCCTAAATGGCTCATGCCCACTTCATAAACATCTGGAAAGCAAAAAGCAAAACGTATTTTATCTTTTGGCTCTTTTACTACCATATTAAGCTCATTGCCTATATATCTTGCAGGTTTTTCAACCTGTATTAAAAATTTATCGGGTATAAACATTTCATTCTCCTAGCTTTAAAAGCTTAATTAATTCAGGCAAGGCTTTCTCAAAACAAACTCCGTATTTCCTGTCCTGTTGAAGATTTACGGTATATTCAATGCATTTATAAGTATAATCAACTGCGATTTGTGCGGATTCTGTAAGGCAAAAACCATTAAGCAACGCCGCAAGAACAGCAGAGCTAAAAACATCTCCTGTGCCGTGGAAATGACCATCTATACGCTTGTTAAAGGCGTAACTTATTTCACCTGTAGTTTTATTGTAGCAAGCCGCTCCAAGTTGGTCTTTTTCAAAGGAAATACCTGTTAAAACAACTTTTGATACGTTTCCGAAAGCAAGGCGTTTTAATAGTTCTTCGATATACTTTTTGTCGTAATTATCTGCCACATAAGGTTCATTAAGCAAAAACGCCGCTTCTGTTAGATTTGGGGCGATAATATCCGCTTTAGCGCAAAGCTTTGCCACGCCCTGAGCCATATCATTTGTATATGTGGTGTAAAGAATGCCGTTGTCCCCCATAACTGGGTCTACATATATTATGGTTTTATCGCTTTTAAATTTGTCAAAAATCTCTGCAATTAAGTCTATTTGCTCAAAAGACCCTAAAAAGCCGCTGTAAAGGGCATCAAATTCAAGCCCAAGGGTTTGCCAATGCTCTGAAATAGGAGCTATATCCCCTGTTAAATCTCTGAATGTAAAGCCCGTAAAGCCGCCAGTATGGGTTGACAAAACCGCTGTAGGCAAAACGCCGGTATCAATCCCTGCCGCTGATAAAATGGGAAGGGCAACAGTTAAAGAACACCGCCCAAGGCATGATATATCGTGAATTGCTATTACTCTCTTTTGTGAAGTCATTTCTTTCCTCCGGATAAAGTTAAAAGTTAAATTGCTTAGTGTTGGATAAAAGCCCAAAAACTCCGCCTGTGTTTATATACATTACATTTTGGACATTATCAAAAGTGCCTTTTTGTAATTCAGTTACAAAGCCACGTAATGCCTTTGCATTATAAACATGGTCTAAAACCATGCCTTCGTTTTTGGCAATTTCTTTAATAAACTCAATATCTTCATCAGCTGCGATGGAATATCCTGCTCCTTGATAACCTTCTATTATTTCAATTTCATCTAAAGAAAAATTCTGATTTTCTGTTAAATAAGAGTTGCTTTCTTTTAAAATTGTATCAATTTTATTTACAAAATAATCTTTGTCGTCGCAAATGCAAACGCCGCAAACCCTTAAACCTGCATTTAAAAGCCTGTTGCCAAGTATAAGCCCGGCAACTGTGCCCCCTGAACCTGCTGTAGCGCAAAGAGTATCAAGTTTTATTTCTGTTTCGTTTTGCCAAGCGATTATTTCTTCCATGCATTTTACATAGCCAAAATTGCCTATGCCGAAAGAGCCACCCTCTGGTATTACATAAGCGTTATGCCCTTTTTCCTTATATTCGTCTTTAATATTATTCATTATTTCAAATCTTTTTGCGGAGTATTCCTCACGGGTAACAAATCTTACGTCCGCCCCTAAAAGCTTATCAAGGAACAAATTGCCATCAATTTCACAATGATCATTTTTGCGAAGTAATAAAACGCTTTTTAAGCCTTCTCGTGCACAAATTGCGGCTGTTGCACGGCAATGGTTAGATTGTATTCCACCGCAAGTTATGATAGTGTCGCAATTGTTTTTTTGAGCTTCTGCAAGGCAAAATTCCAGTTTTCTTATTTTGTTACCGGAAAATTCATTTCCTGTATAGTCATCTCGTTTGACATAAAAATTTATGCCAAGCTTTTTAGATAAATAATTCATTTTATAAACCGGCGTAGGCGTGTTTGCAAAATTTAATTTTTCTGGCATTGCTAACATCATATTTCCCCCTTATTTACTAAATCCTTAACAATATCAACAAGAATAGGTTCACTATTTTTATGAGGCGTTTTTAAAACTTCATCAAGAAGCAAATTTAATATACTTCCAATTTGCTTGCCCTTTTGAACGCCTATGTCTATTAGCATGTTGCCGTTTACGGCTAAATCCCCCATAGAACAGCAATCCCCGTTTTCTATTATTTCATTGTGAAGCTTTTCAATTTGGTTAATTAAGCTTAATTCCTCGTTGTTTTGGTTATTTATTATTTTTTTTAGATATAGCAAGTTTTTAAGCCTTTCATGCCCTATGGCATAAACTGCTTTGCGGATTTCATAACTATCCGGATGAATATTGGTGTTAAGCCATTTTACATAAATGGGTGTTTCCTTTAAAACGATATTATCAAATTTAAAGAGCTTTAAAATTCTTTGCAAATCTTGACCGTTATCATAAAAAAACAAAAGGCTTAGCCTAAAAATAATATTGTTTTCACAAGCTCTTATAAAGCTTTTTGTTTTATTAAAATATTCTTTGAAATAAGCGTCTGCTTTTTTGTCTATATGCTCTAAAAGCCCGGTTTCATAAATTTTGGATAAGCCCTCTGGGTTTTCTGAAAGCAGGGTTTTAACAAATTCGTCTCTTATTCTTTCGGTGCTGACGCATTTAATTAAATCGGCGTTTTCCAAAATAGCTTTATAGGTATTGTCTTCAATACTAAAATTAAGCTGTGCGCCAAAGCGTACAGCCCTTAACATTCTAAGTGCATCTTCTTGAAAACGTTTAGAGGGGTTTCCCACGCCTTTTATCGTTTTTGCCTTTATATCTTCAATGCCGCCGAAAGGGTCTTTAAAACCTGTGGTTTCGTGGTATGCAATGGCGTTCATTGTAAAATCTCTGCGCTTTAAATCGTTTATTAAATCGTCGGTGTATATAACGTTGTCGGGGTGTCTGCCGTCGGAATAGTCTCCGTCTATGCGGTAAGTTGTAACCTCATAGTTTTCACCCCTAACAACAACTGTAACAGTTCCGTGGATAATGCCTGTATCAAAGGTTTTAGGGAAAACTTTTTTAACTTCCTCCGGCTTGGCAGACGTTGTAATATCCCAGTCTTTAGGGGTTTTTCCCATTAAAACATCTCTAACACAGCCGCCAACAATAAAAACCTCAAAGCCACGGTCATTAAGGGATTTTATTATATACGAAACATCTTTGGGCAAATTTACATTCATAAAAACACTTCCTGAATTATCCTTTAAACTTTGCTAAAAGCTTATCCCATGGCTTTTGCTTTTTCGCCGGGGTTGATGCTTTGTCTGGTTTTCCGCTTTTAACTTCAACAATATAAATACCAGCCATAACGACTTTAACAGATTTTTTAACAGGCAAAGCTTCAAAAACTTTTTTGTCGCACATAAGTGTTACAATTTGCGGCCCAACCTTTGCTTTTACAAGGGGCATTTTAATAAATTTATAAAGCCTTGGCAAATTTTCAAGAACAGCTTTTGGTAAGTTAGCATCATGAGCTTTTACTTTTTTCTTGTCAATTACATAAATTGTTGCGTTTTGCTTGGATTTTTGAATCATTTCCTCCTGGTCTGCATATTTTTTACCTGCCCATCTGTTAAGCATATAAAGCCCGCCAAAAATTGCCGCAACCGCAAAAAATACAATTAACATAATGTCCGTAGCGCCTAAGTTACTCATTTTTATCCTCCCGTATGCAATGTGATGTCTTAAAACGGTATTCTATAATCTTCAACAAATATTGAAGTCAGTTTTAGTGACACCATAATAATGTTCTATTATAAATAATTTATTTTATTTAAGCAAGTATTTTGGTATAATAATTCCATAACTGCTTAAATGTAGCTCAATTTGTAAATCTTAACCATACTCCTTAACCACATAAAATAGCATTGCCTTGCGGCAAATTTTACTTGTGGACTACGTCATCAACTTCTTGTGTGCCGCTAGCACACGGCGTCGTCTCTTCCTTGCCACAAGCAAAATTTGCTCGCAACTCAGTACTATTTTATATGGTTAAGGAGTATAATAAAATCCATTAATGGGGGACTGATTGTGTTTTCTGATTTTTTATCACTTTTATTAATAATACTATCTATTTTAAACTTTGCTTTTGCAGTAATTGTTGTGTTTATTCAGCGGAAAAACCCAGCAACAACATGGGCGTGGCTTATGGTTATTATAATTATTCCATACGTTGGGTTTTTAATATACTTGCTTTTTGGGCTGGACGGCAGAAAACATAAAGTTTTTGCAGAAAAAACCCATAAAGACGAATGGATTTTTAATGAGTTTTACGATCTTGATGAAAATAACTTGCAATTTTTAAACGAGCAGATGGAATATGTCCGCAGGCATAATATTATGCAAACAGAAGGCTCTGAACATTTTGACGATATGGTTTATTTAAACCTAATTTCCGGCAACGGCTTTTTTTACGAAAACAATGACATTACAATTTATGACGATGGAAACACTAAATTTGATGCACTAATAGACGACATTGGACGTGCTGAAAAGTTTATTCATTTGCAATATTATATTGTTAGAAACGACGAGTTGGGTAAAAGGATAATAACAGCCCTTGCCAAAAAGGCAGAGGAGGGCGTAGAAGTCCGTATGCTTATTGATGGTATGGGTTGTGTATCAACGCATAAGGGGCTTTTTAAACCACTAATAAAAGCAGGGGGCAAGCTTTCTGTTTTTTTACCGCCGTATTTTATTAGAATAAACTTTAGAAACCACAGAAAAATTGCTGTAATTGACGGTAAAATCGGCTACGTGGGAGGTCTTAATATCGGAGATGAATATTTAGGAGTATCAAAAAGATTTGGTTTTTGGCGAGATTGCCATATTAAAGCCGTTGGAGATGCTGTTAAACAAATGGAGCTTCGTTTTATTATGGACTGGAATTACTCTGCCAAAGATGATAAAATTAAATGTAGTAAGGAATATTTTCCCACTATAGAATCAAAAGGCAAAACAGGAATGCAAATTGTTTCAAGCGGCCCGGATACAAAGTGGCCGTCTATTTTATACGGATACAATAAAATGATTTCGGAGGCGGATAAATCCATTTATATTCAAACGCCCTATTTCGTGCCGGACGACAGTATGTTTGAAGCTATAAGAGTTGCGGCTTTATCCGGCATTGATGTTAGAATTATTATTCCGGCAAACCCAGATCACCCTTTTGTATATTGGGCTGCTCTTTCGTATTTGGGAGAACTTTTAAACGCCGGAGTAAAATGTTATAAATATGAAAAAGGCTTTGTTCATAGTAAGTTTATTGTTGTGGATACTCTTGTTTCGTCTATTGGCACGGCGAATATGGACATAAGAAGCTTTAAACTTAATTTTGAAACAAATGCGTTTATTTATGGTCATGAAATTGCAAAAAGAATTGAAGATTCATATTTTAAAGATTTAGATGATTGCACGGAAATTACTTTGGAATGGTACAATAACCGTTCTGCGATGACTAAACTTAAAGAAGCGGTGTCAAGGCTGTTAGCTCCGCTTTTATAATTTTTGGAGGAATTATGTTTAAATTAATAGCAATTGACGTGGATGGAACACTTATAAATTCTAACCACGAGCTTTCGGAACAAAATATTAATGCAATTAACAAAGCCGTTGAAATGGGCATTTATGTTGTTGTAGCAACAGGGCGTTGCCCAACCGGTGTATATAAATTTTTAAACAGAATAAACTTTAAGGACAAGGAAAGTTATATTATAAGCCATAACGGTTCGATTATAGTAAACGCTAAAACAAAAGAACTAATCCCTTATTCCTCCCTTACAGGCAAGGAATATAAAGAGCTTCAAAAAATAGGCAAGGAATTGGGGTTTAAAGTTTACGCTTTTGATAGAGATGCGTGTATAGCAGATGAATTTCACATTTTTGCCAAAGAAGATGTTTCCCATAATGAAATTGAGTTTAGGCAAATAAACTTTGAGAAGCTTCCGGATGACCACCCTGTAATACGGGTTTTATTCAGCGGTGAAGAAAACTATATTAACGATAATTTAAACAAAATACCAAGTGAACTTTTTGAACGGTTTACAACTATGAGAAGCCATAAAACTCTATTTGAATTTTTGAGAAAAGGTAATAGCAAAGGTGCGGCTTTAAAAGCATTAGCGGAAACACTTGGCATTAAACGTGAAGAGGTTATGTGTATTGGGGATGCTGAAAACGACATTTATATGATGGAATACGCCGGGTTTTCCGTGGCAATGGGCAATGCTATGGATGCGGTGAAAAAGGCGGCAAACTATGTTACTAAAACAAATGATGAAAGCGGCGTTGCATATGCTTTGGAAAAGTTTGTATTAAACGAAAACTAAAAAAAGAGGGGTATTATGGAGGTTTCGTTGGTTAAGAGCCTGTTCAAAGTCTCCATTTCAGTGTCTTTTCGGCAAATTTTCTTAATTGCTGCGTCAGAGGCAAACGCCCATACTTATCGTAGTATGAACGTTCGCCTCTTCCTTGCAATTAAAAAAATTTGCTCGAAAATCCACTAAAAGCGAGACTTTGAACAGGCTCTAAGGCTGAAATAAAAGATTGTAGCCAAATACATGAAATGCAAGTAAACGCATTTAAAATCTTACTTGATAAGTATAAAGATTACGACCACAACCCAGCCGCCGAATCTGTTGAAAAAGTTATTGAGAGGATGAGGCAGCCCCTTTCTGATTATTATTATATACGGTATGGGGCTCATAGTATTGGTGCAATTCGTGCTCTAAATGTTAATGATAATGACTTTAGAATTTCACCTATTTTTATATTGCCAATTTCAAGGGAGAGGTTATGGCAAAAAAGCTATAGAAAAAATAGAATCCCTTTACCCGAGTGCTAGGTGTTGGCTTGTTAGCACCATAAAGCAAGAGAAAAAACTGTGCGGTCTTTATGAAAAAATGGGCTACAAAGCCACGGGGGAAGAAGAAATTTTTAAAGATGGAATGACTATAATTCATTATAAGAAAAACTTGTAGATGATGTAATAATACCGCAGACACGGAGGTGTGTTTTATGTATGAAACCGATGATTTTATTGATAAATGTATTTTAGTTGCAGTAGATGACGAAAGCGGAGAAATTGACAGCGAAACGTCTCTTAATGAGCTGGACGAGCTTTTAAAAACAAGCGGCGGAATAAACGTCGGAAGACTGATTCAAAAAAGGGAAAACAGGCATCCCGTTCATTATTTAGGCAAAGGGAAGCTTGAAGAGCTAAAAGACTTAATAAGCCTGACAGGTGCTAACGGCATAATATGTGATGACGAATTGTCAGGAGTGCAACAAAAAAATATGTCAAATGTGCTGGACGTTAAAATAATGGACAGAACTATGCTTATTCTTGATATTTTTGCGAAACATGCAAGCACAAAGGAAGGTAAAGTTCAAGTTGAGCTTGCCCAATTGAAATACAATATGTCACACCTTACAGGAATGGGTAAACAGTTATCCCGTCTTGGAGGTGGCATAGGAACAAGAGGCCCAGGGGAGAAAAAACTTGAAATAGACAGACGAACTATTAATGAGCGAATTACATTTTTAAACCGTGAGCTTAAAGAAATTGAAAAGCACAGAGAGATTTTAAGGGAAAAAAGGCTTAAAAATGCCATTCCGGTGGTTGCTCTTGTGGGTTATACTAATGCGGGAAAATCAACTCTTATGAATGCAGTTTCCCAAGCCGGAGTTTTGGCAATGGATAAACTTTTTGCAACTCTTGACACAACAACAAGAAAAGTGACCCTTCCAAACGGCAGAGAAGTAGTTTTTTCAGACACTGTAGGTTTTATTCAAAAGTTACCTCACGGCTTAATACAGGCTTTTAAAGCAACTCTTGAAGAACTTAAATATGCACATATTTTAGTGCATGTTGTGGATGCATCAAGCCCCTACAGAGACCAACAGATGAATGTTGTATACTCTACGCTAAAATCTTTAACTTGTATGGATAAACCAGTAGTTACAGTATTTAATAAAACGGATTTGATGGAATATAATCCATACCCTATGGATAGTAAGGCAAGAGCGACTATTAGCCTATCTGCTCTTGAACTTGTGAACATTGACATATTTTTGGAAAAAATTGAAAATATTATCAATAATTCAAGACAAACTTTAGAAATTTTCGTACCTTATAATGAAAGCAGAGTTTTAAGCAGAATATATGATGATTGTGAAGTTTTAAGTGAGGAACATAAAGAAGAGGGAACATTGGTAATTATTAGGTGTGATGAAAGATTTACCAATATATTATCAAAATATATGATTAATTGATGTCGAAATATGTCGAAAGCAATTGGTTTACACATACTTTTTGTCATGATATACTTGAAATGGCACTTATAGCAATTTTACTAATTGTAGTCTAACGAATCACTAAACGCCTAGGAGTTTGCGCTAATGCGCTGCGCTTAATTAGACTACGAATTAGAAAATTACTATATAACTAATTCTGTTTTTGTACTGGGGTAAAAATAGATTTAGTATAAAGTATGATGTAAAGAGGAGGCAGTATTTCAATGACACAACATTTGGTAAAGACTATTACGATAAAGGATGAAACCGGTAATACGTTTATCCTGAAATATTATGCCGGGTTGACTAGGGCGCAAAACTTGTGCACGATATCCATAGAAAAGTATTTCATGCAGAAAATATGTGAAAGGGAGGTTGCCTACTGCTTTAACATCAATTTAGAAGAATGCATAAAAACCGCAGAAATGCTTGCAGACTTTACAGTTACTCCCATTACTCTGCATGATGTTATACACGATTTGAATATTCAAGGTCTTTCATATATTTGCAACGAAAGGACATCATAATAACCTTTGAGCTTGGGGACTTTCTATGAATGACAGCTATTTAACTGTATATGAATACAAAGCGGCAGAAATAATTGAGAAAAAATCTAAATTTATTGCCGCTGTTTTTCCTATTTCTACAGAAGAAGAAGCAATTATTTTTATTAATGAAACAAAAAAGAAGCATTATAATGCATCGCATAACGTTTACGCCTATAGAATCGGTATTTCTAATATTATAGAACGCCAAAATGACGACGGTGAACCTGCCCAGACTGCGGGCTTGCCTATACTAAATGTTTTAAGAGGTAAAGATATAACAAACGCCTTAATTGTTGTAACTCGCTATTTCGGAGGGACGCTACTGGGGACAGGAGGGCTTGTTCGTGCTTATACACAGGCAGCACAAGCAGGGCTTAATGAAGCAGGTGTTATAGAAAAAATTACATATGCTCAAATAGCGATAATATCTGACTATAATTTGTCAGGTAAAATTCAATATGCAATTTTGCAAAATGAATATGTTTTACACGACACAATTTATACAGACAGTGTTAAATTTATTGTATTATCAAGGCAAAATAAAACAGAAGCATTAATTAAGCTAGTAACTGAAATTACTAACGCTAAAGCGGAAATAGAAAGATGTGATGACGTTTCAGGGTTTTGGAATAATGATAAGTTAAATATAAATATTTAAAAGACCAGGCGCAATATGTGCGCCTGGTCTTTTAAATGATTGATATTTCCTTTGTTGCAACATTTTTACAAAACGTTTTATCATGTTCAACGAATAAGATTGTGGGTTGAAATTCAAGCAAAAGTTTTTCTATTTGAATTCTGGATATAACATCAATAAAATTAAGGGGTTCGTCCCAAAGAAGCAAATGGGATTTTTCGCAAAGGCTTTTAGCTATTAAAACTTTTTTCTTTTGCCCTCCGCTAAAGTCGGACATATCTTTTTCAAACTGTGTTCTAGAAAAATCAAGTTTTCTTAAAATGGCTTTAAACAGGCTTTGGTCTATTGAGTTTTCAGCAGCAAAGCTGGATAAACCTCCCTTAAGAAACGATGTATCTTGTGAAACGTAAGAAATTTTAATTCCGCTTCCTTTTTGAAAATCCCCTGTATAATCTATTTTATCTCCGTAAACAAGCTTTAAAATGCTTGTTTTTCCGCTTCCATTTTTGCCGGACAAGGTGATTCTTTCACCTTTTTCAATAGTAAAACTTATATTTTTGCAAGCAGGTTTGCCATTATAAAATATTGTAATGTCTTTAAGTGATAGAAAGCTTGTTGAATGATAGGGCAGTTGGAATATTTTTAAGCTTTCGTCGGTTTCCACGTTTTTTAAAAGCTTAGATTTTTCATCAATTGCACTGTTTTGCCTTTTATCAAGGTTTTTCCTGCGCTGCTGCATACGTCTGGATTTTTCGCCTATATACGCCCTGCTGTCTACACTTTTTTCAATGTCTGCCCCTTTTTTGCCTATTTTTGTGCCTTCTGCCTTATCTGCCCAATCATGGCTTTGTTTTGCTGCCTGTTTTAACCGCTTAATATCTTTTTTAAGCTTTTCGTTTTCGGCAATTTCAAAGCTGTCCTGCCGCTCCTTGTTTAAAAGCCAGGAAGAAAAGTTTCCTCGTTGTATTTCGATATTTGTTTTGTTAATAGAAAGTATATGGTCTATACAGCCGTCAATAAACGCTCTATCATGAGATACTAAAATAAAACCCTTTTTCGACTTTAAATAATTACTTACAATTTCCCTTGCGGAAGCATCCAAATGGTTAGTAGGTTCGTCTATAAGAAGGAAGTTGTTTTCGTTAAGAAACAGTGCCGCCAGAAAAACTTTAGTTTGCTCACCGTTTGAAAGGGTGTTAAATGGGCGGTGCAATACATCTTCTGATACCTGAAGTAAAGAAAGCTCTCGCAAAAGTTCCCACTCCATATAGTTATCACATACACTTCTAGCAATATCAATTGTATTTTCAGACTTATCTTTAACTTCATAAGGAAAATAATCAAACCTGACACTTGCGGAAATTTTGCCGCTGTATTCGTATTTACCCATAAGCAGGTTAAGAAATGTAGTTTTCCCTCTGCCGTTTCTGCCGGTAAAACCCAGCTTCCAATCAGTGTCTATTTGAAAGTTAACGTTTTCAAAAATATTATCATAACTTCCGTCGTAGCAAAATGTAAGGTTAGAAATATTAATAACCGATATGGTGTATCTCCTCCTTTTGTTGTAAACGCAAAAAAAGCTGCAAGAAAGCATTTTCTTACAGCTCATACTAATTCCGCCTTTTAAATTGGAATTAGTTCAAAAGAAGGCTATACCAAAAAAAGGGCTTAGCGTTATTTATGAGTGAAAAGATTAAGCTTTCTTGCTATTGCACAACAAATAAGCAAGCTTTTATAAGCCGCTATAAAATGGTTTTGCTGTGCAGTGTTAATTAGCAAGAAAAACTTCTCATCTTTCCACCTCCATTGTTTTTAGTCTTAATTAATAATTATCATTGCTTCTTTGAGGGTCAATAATTATATCTTTTGGTTCTCTTGGTAAAATTATGGAGCAGATGAAATAAACAATCAGCCCGCCTCCCACAGACGGCAAAGTAAGAATTGCCCAAATAATACGAACAAGAGTAGGGTCAATACTAAAATAATTTGCAATGCCGGCGCAAACGCCGTCAAACTTAACATCGGTTCTGGATTTATATAACTTTTTAGACATATCTATTCCTCCGGGAAATTTATTTAAAAAAATATACGTTAATGAATAAAAAAAGTTTGTATTTTACTCTGTATTATTCCCATAAATTTTCCGGGTAAACGCCGTTGTCCACCATATTTTTAATTGCGGAAACAACTGTCTCCCTATCCTCTTTGTAAGTTACGCCGTACCATTTTTCATTTGTGGGCACAACTTTTGCCGTTGCTTTTTTCTCTTTAATAAAAGAACCAACAGCCGTTGGAAGAAAATACTCCGCTTTAAGAAGATTGTCTTTGTTATCACGAAGAAAAGCCGAAAAACTCGCTTCAAGCTCTTTAAAAATAAGTGGGGTAAAGCCCCAGGTGTTTAAAGAAACAATAGTTTTTTCAGAAAGAGGTATAAATTTGCCGTCTTGGGCATAACAAACGCCGTTTCTAGTTTTTTCAATTTTAGTGCGCTCGTTAATGTCTAGTAAATAGCCGCTTTCGTCAACGTCGCAAACGCCTCTTGAAACAGAGCCGTTTTCTGTTAAAGTTTTTAAAAGCTCAAAACCAACAAGACAAAAATTATTGCTATCGTTTTTTTGTTTATTTAAAAATTCCGCAAGGGCGAAAAAAGACGTTCTTCCGTAAAAATCATCAGCATTTATAACTGCGAAAGGCGTGTCTACACAGTTTTTACAGCTCAACACTGCGTGTCCTGTTCCCCAAGGTTTTTCTCTTTCGTAAGGAGCTTTAAAACCGCAAGGCAAATTGTTATTTTCTTGCATAACGTATTCCGTAAAAATATTGTTTTCAATTTTATATCCGATTTTTTGTTTAAACAAAAGCTCGAAATTTCTTTTTATAATAAAAACGACTTTATCAAAACCGGCTTTTTTCGCATCGTAAATTGCATATTCCATCATTATTTCGCCGTTTGGACCAACTGGCTCAATTTGCTTTAGTCCGCCGTATCGGCTGCCCATCCCTGCCGCCATAATTACAAGAGTAAGGCTCATAAAAGACCCCCTAGAAAACTAAAACTAAAATAGAAACTATATTTACACTCTGCCTAAATATTCTTCTGTTCTTGTGTCTATTTTTATTTTATCTCCAACGTTTAAGAAAAGAGGAACGTTAATAACTGCGCCGGTTTCAACAGTGGCTGCTTTAGTAGCGCCTGTAGCTGTGTCTCCTTTAAAGCCAGGTTCAGTGTCTGTAACTTCAAGTTCAACAAACATAGGAGGCTCAATACCAAAAACTTTGCCGTTATGGGAAAGAATTTTTACCATTTCGTTTTCTTTTACTAATTTAAGAGTATTTCCTACTTCGCTTGCGTTAATGGAAGTTTGTTCAAAACTTTCATTATCCATAAAATGGAATAAATCCCCGTCAGAATATAAATATTGCATATCTTTGCGCTCTATATGTGCTTTGGGCATTTTTTCGGAAGGCCTGAATGTGCGCTCCGTAATTCCGCCCGAAATTAAATTTCTAAGCTTGGTTCTTACAAATGCCGCTCCCTTACCGGGTTTAACGTGTTGGAAATCTATAACGACAAAAATATCGCCGTCAACCTCCACCGTTGCGCCATTTCTAAATTCACTTGCAGAAATCATAAAATCCTCCTTGTATTCACATAGTGTTTATATTGTATGATATATATCATTTTTTTTCAAGAGAAAAATTACAGTAAAAGCTTTAAATCTGTTTACAAATATTTAATATATGTTTATACTAAAGCTATATACTAGAATAGGAGTGTTTTAATTATGAAATATTTAGGTATTGAAATTAACGTGAAAAACAAACCTGTGCTTGATGAGGGCTTTATTCCAATAGGTCTTTTTAATAAAGCTTTTTTAAAAACAGCGACGGAACCGCTTGCAATCGCTATATACAGAAACGAAAAAAATGTTTCAGTCTTTGATACAAAAATCCACGGAACAAAAGAGATGGAACAGGCTGATTTTTATTACGTAGACAGGCTTGTAAAATTTTTGCTTTGGGCAAAGGGCGGTTACAAAATTGTAATATTCGGAAGCGAAAATGTATTTGAGTATATTAAAAGCACATATTCTAAAACAGGAGCAAGAAGTTTTGATTACGATTTCGTTTCAAAGGCTTATGAAAATCAAATTGAAGTTTTAAACATGCCTTATGACAAAAAAGTTGAGGAATGTGAATCTCCAATTGAGCCTAACAATAAATTAAACGGTAACAGAATCGGTTTTGATGCCGGAGGAAGTGATATGAAAGTTTCCGCTGTTGTTAACGGCGAAGCTATTTTCAGCAAGGAAATTGTATGGCTTCCGAAAGTAAACGAAGACCCGGACTATCATTATAACAACATACTTGCGGCGCTTAAAGAAGCGGCATCTCATATGCCGACGGTTGATGCCATTGGTATAAGCTCTGCCGGAATTTATATAGACAATAGAGCTATGATTGCTTCACTTTTTATTAAAGTGCCGGAAAAAGCATTTAATGAAAAAGTAAAAGATATTTATATAAGAGCATGTAAAGAAATCGGAGAAAATATACCTGTTGTTGTGGCAAATGACGGAGACGTTGCGGCGATTGCAGGGGCAATGGAATTAAAAGACAACAGCGTTTTAGGCATTGCCATGGGAACAAGCGAAGCGGCAGGTTTTGTAAACGAAAACGGAAGTATTATGGGCTGGCTTAACGAGCTTGCGTTTACACCTGTAGATGCTAACCCGGAAGCTATGGTAGACGAATGGAGCGGAGACATTGGCTGCGGCGTAAAATATTTCTCTCAAGACGGCGTAATAAAGCTTGCACCAAGGGCATCAATTAATCTTGAAGAAAGTTTGACTCCTGCGGAAAAACTGAAAGTTGTGCAAGGAAAAGTAAATTCCGGAGACAAAGAAGCTGCTAAGGTTTATGAGTCTATCGGGTGCTATTTAGCTCATGCTTTAGAGCTTTACTCACAGTTTTACGGCATTAAGCACGTGTTGTTGTTAGGCAGGGTAATGTCCGGCGAAGGCGGACAAATAATATTTAAAACCGCCAATGACGTGTTAAAAGACGAATATCCTGAATTGTCTCAAAAAATTACTTTACATCTTCCAGATGAGCATTCAAGGAGAGTGGGGCAAAGCGTTGCGGCGGCTAGTCTCCCTGTTATAAAATAATGTTATACTCCTTAACCATATAAAATAGTACTGAGTTGCGAGCAAATTTTGCTTGTGGCAAGGAAGAGACGACGCCGTGTGCTAGCGGCACACAAGAAGTTGATGACGTAGTCCACAAATAGAGCAATTTGACAAAACATTAACAGGTGTGGAGTGGAAACAGCAAACGTTTCACCGCTGTTTCCACGAACATAGCTGTTTATGCTTTTGCAAATAGCTATAAAATTCGCCGCAAGGCAGTGCTATTTTATGTGGTTAAGGAGTATATGTTCTACGTGATTTTGGAGATGTTCTAATGAAAATAATAGTAATACATGCAAGTATGCGAAAGGGCAATACCTATAAGCTGACACAAACGGTAATAAGCCGCTTAAAGGTTTTAGATGTTAATGTGGAAATTGAAGAGTTAAGTGTAGAGGAATTGGAATTGCCTTTTTGCTCATCTTGCCATGTTTGTTTTACAAGTGGGGAAAAGCTTTGTCCCCATTATAATATTATTAAAGCAGTAACAGACAAAATTAAGCAATGCGACGGTATTATTTTAACAGGCGTAGTTTATTCCCTTCATTTAAACGCTGCAATGAAAAATTTAATAGACCACCTGTCTTTCTTTATCCACAGACCATGCCTTTTTGATAAAAAAGGTATGGTTATAACAACAACAGCAGGTGCGGCGGAGAAAACCGTTGCAAAATATTTGAAAAACATTATGTCTTGCTGGGGAGTTAATTGCATAACCGTTTTAAGAGAAAAGATTCAAACCAATCCTTTTTCTTTAAACCCTAAACAAACGGAAAGGGTTGAAAAAGCGGCGAAATCTTTTTATGAAGCCATTTTAGACAATAAATATAGAGACCCCGGCTTTAATGAAATAATGGTTTTTAATGCATTTAGGGGGATGAACACAGGGGATAAGCCTTTATCCCAATGCGACAAGGCGTATTGGGAACAAACCGGGCTAAAGGACTGCACTTATCCACTAAAGCACAATATTATAAAAAGACTGTTTGGATGTATGGTTTATAAAGTATTGAAAAATCAAATGAGTAAAAAATAAAATAAACTTGCACAAAACTTTGCTATCATCATACTTTGCAATAAGGGAAGTAAAAAAATAATGAGGTGATAGCGCATATGCAAAAACATATAATGCTTGGCAATACTGAAACTGCAAAAAACGTAGCAAAGGCTTTCGCAGGGGAAAGCCAGGCGAGAAATAGGTACACGTTTTATGCTGAAAAGGCTAAGGAAGAAGGCTTTTTTAGTATAGCCCATGTTTTTTTGGAAACGGCAGATAACGAGCGAGGGCACGCTGAAGCTCTTTATGAATTTTTAAGCGAGGGGATAAAGCCACAGGAAATTGTTATTGAAGCCGGAGTTTTGGTTTCTTTTGGTACAACGCCTCAAAACCTTCAAGCAGCCGCCCACGGAGAGGCAGAGGAAGCTTCTAGAATATATCTTCAGTTTGCCGCTGTCGCCCACAAAGAGGGATTTCATGTTATTGCGGAATCCTTTTCTAAATTTGCCGGCGTTGAAAAACGCCATTGTGCAAGGTTCCAAAGCCTTTTTGACAGATACAAAAGAGGTATGCTTTATAAGTTGCCTTATGATGCCAATTGGAAATGTTTAAACTGCGGTTATATACATATGGGCAAGAGTGCGCCAGAGAGATGCCCTGCATGTTTGCACCCACAAAGTTATTTTATAGCTGTTTGCAATGATATTACACTGGTTTAACCTGAAATATTATATTAGAATAACAAGATTTAACGTAAAGAGCCCGTGAAAATATCACGGGTTCTTTACGTTAAATAACGTGAGTTCGATGAAAATTATAAAAAACATAATTTTCATCGAACTTTGATTATATTCGCACAATTTGCGGCAAAAACCGCCGTAAATTGTCGCTCATAACATGAGAATTGCTCCGCAATTAAGCCGCTAAAGCGGCTTTTCGACTTCGTCGAACTCACGTTATATTAACCTGTCAATATGAAAAATATTTGATGGTTTGGTGAATTTTAAATGATTGTTTTCCTGAATGTTCAAAAGTCTGGTATCAATATCATACAATCATAATTAAAAAGTTGTGTTATAATAGTTGCAAAAGAAAGAAGGCTTGATATGGAAATGGAAAAAAGAACAGTGTGCTATGATAACGATTTGCATATAGAAGCTTACCGTTTAGAGGGAATAGTACAAAAGTTTCCTAATCACTTTCATGAATATTACGTTTTGGGTTTTATGGAAAAAGGGTGCAGGCGTTTATCTTGTAAAAATGTTGAATACACTGTTTCTGCCGGAGATTTAGTTCTTTTTAACCCTTTAGAAAACCACACATGCGTACAAATAGACAATAAAGCTATGGATTATCGCTGTTTAAACTTATCACCAGAAATAGTGCAAAAAATTGCATTGGATATAACAGGAACAGAATATTTACCTCATTTTACTCAAACTGTTATAAGAGGAAGTGAGGCTGTTTTTCCTCTAAAAGAGCTTCATCAAATGATAATGGATGGATACACAGATTTTAAAAAGGAGGAAACACTTTACTTTTTAATAGAACAGCTCAATTTTTCTTATGGCGAAACTCAGCAGAATATGGGGGCTTTAGCTGTAAGCCCGGAAATTAAGCTTGCTTGCGAATATATGGAAAAAAATTATTCCAATGCTATTTCTCTTGATGATTTAAGCAATTTATCCGGCATTAATAAGTATACACTGCTTAGAAACTTTACTAAGCAACGAGGAATTACTCCTTATCAATATTTGGAAACCATTCGTGTAAATTCTGCAAAAAAAATGTTGGAAGAAGGAACAGAGCCGATAGATGCCGCAATTCTATGCGGTTTTTCGGATCAAAGCCATTTCACAAAATATTTCAAAAATTTTATTGGGTTAACCCCAAAGCAGTATAAGGGGATTTTTGAAAATAATGGGGGTAAAAGGTTTGAACGATAAAAATAATTCTCTTATTGGGCATATGTCGGCGTTATTAACAATTCTCATATGGGGTACAACTTTTATTTCAACAAAAGTTTTATTAAAATCCTTTTCCCCGGTGGAAATATTGTTTTTCCGGTTTGTTATTGGGTTTGTTCTACTTATGGTTATTTACCCTATGAGGCTTAAAACAACAGTGATTAAACAGGAAATATGGCTGGCGGCGGCGGGCTTTTGCGGAGTTACCCTTTATTTCTTGCTGGAGAACATAGCTCTTACATATTCTTCTGCTTCAAACGTAGGAGTAATTATTTCTATCGCTCCATTTTTAACTGCCGTTATAGCCCACCGCTTTTTAGACGGAGAAAAGCTTACAGCTCGGTTTTTTGCAGGTTTTTTTGCCGCCATAACAGGAATTTTTATAATAAGCTTTAACGGTAGTGTTGCATTAAACTTAAATCCGGTGGGAGATATTCTTGCAGTTCTTGCCGCTGCTGTTTGGGCAGTTTACTCTATTTTAACAAAAAAAATAAGTAAATTCGGATATAACACTATTCAAACAACTCGCAGGATTTTTCTTTACGGAATACTTTTTATGATACCGGCAACATTTGTGTTTGAATTTAAATGGGGCTTTGAAAGGTTTTTACAACCTGTTAATTTTATAAATATTTTATTTCTGGGCTTAGGCGCTTCTGCCCTTTGCTTTGTAACATGGAATTTTGCCGTTAAGCTTTTAGGTGCGACAAAAACAAGTGTATATTTATATTTAGTTCCTGTGATAACAATTGTAACTTCTGTTCTTATATTAGACGAGAGAGTAACGCCGCTTATGGCATTGGGAATTATGCTAACTTTAGCCGGTTTGCTTCTTTCTGAAAACAAAATTATATTTAAGAGGGAAAAGAAATGTGGGTAAACGACTTGAAATTTGTGATAGTTGTAGACGACACAGTCTGCCAATTGGAATAATTGCTAATACCGCCGCAATTTTAGGCATATAAAGTTATGAGCCGCATATCTAATGCGGCCCCTTATATTATGTTAAGTAGATAGATCAGCTGTATTAATCACGGTCATGTTTCCCAATAGGATTATCTATTAATGTTGCGAAAATGAAGCGGTGTCTGTGGCCATCGCTTACCGTTGTGTGCCCTTCTACAAAATGAACATGTCGTCCATCACCAACGTAAATAGCGGGGCTCGTTCTATCGGCTACTATATGAAAATGATCCTCGAAAAAATCCGTGTTGCCTGCAAGCTTGTGGAAGTGGCTTCCGTGTTTAAGCTTTATGGCTTGTCCTGTAACACCGGCAAAACGGTGGTTATGAGGGTCTTCTTCTCTCTCTGCTATTTTCACACTCCCTAAATATTCATGAGTATGGTGCTGCTCTCTGCAATGTGCAGGGGGTAGTTTGTATTCGTCATCCCTTTCGTCAAATTCTTCAATTTCTATAAATTCTTCTTCGATCCAATCATCATCTTCTTGGAAATGTTTGCGTCTTTTGTAGCTGTTGTTACCTTTGTATATATCATCTAAAATGTCCTGATGATTCCTCACCAATAAATTCACCTCCTTTTTCTACAATATATGTAGGGTTTATTGGAAGTGTGACAAGCTTATTAATTTAACGTGAGTTCGACGAAGTCGAAGAGCCGCTTTAGCGGCTTAATTGCAGAGCAATTGTCATGTTATGAGCGACAATTTACGGCGGTTTTTGCCGCAAATTGTGGGAATATAATCAAAGTTCGATGAAAATTATATTTTTTATAATTTTCATCGAACTCACATTAATTTATTTAAAAATATGTTCTATAGCAATTTGCAAAAACATAAACAGCTATGTTCCCGAAAACAGCGGTGAAACGGTTGCTGTTTTCGCTCCACACCTGTTAATGTTTTGTCAAATTGCTCTAAATGTATGTTTTTTGTAAAACTTTCCCTTCCATAGTATAAAAAGCACAAAAAGAAAAGAAATTGTTTGTGCAATAGTTATTCTTACTACTTGTAGTTCGTCTGTTCCTGATGTTGTAGAGATATGCAGTATATTAATGATTGCATTGTTAAAAAAATGGTCTGCCATAGCAAGCCATAATGAACCTGAAATTTTAGTAAGTAAGCAAAACTTTGCCCCTGTAATACCTGTTGTAACAATTAACATAAGCATCATCAAAAGAGTGCCGTAAAGGCTTCTTTCCCCGTCTAAAAAGCTGCGAAGTGGTGCGGCTATGTGCCAAAACCCAAAAAGAACAGATGAAATAATAACTGATACTGAAAAAGAATATCGTTTTTCTGCAATATTTAAAAATAACCCTCGGAAAATTCCCTCTTCCATAACGACATTGATAACGTTTCCGATAACACAAATTACAAAAAATATAATTCCGGTCTGGTTTCCGAAATTACCGTCTATGGAATAACTTGAAACAAATAGTTTTAGGGATGGTACATTATTTGACGATAATTGAATTAAAAATTCAGCTGCATAGGCTATAATATAAACGGAGATACCAAGTAATAATCCATAAAATACGTTTTTAAAAATATTTTTCGGTTGAAATCCAATTTTGTCAGCACCGATGGATAAGTATTTTAATGAAATAAATAAAACTGCTATTCCAATTAACTTATGTATAAAAGCTTCACCCAAAATGCTTTGATCTGTTCTAATGTACATATATTCGATTCCTCGAAATATGAAACATATGATATAAATTAGTAGTATACTCCGTAGTGTGTAAACAGCATGTGTCTTTTTCATTTGTTAGCTCTCCTTATGTTAGTTTGTAAAAAGATGACAAAAAAATTTGTTAAAAGTATAACATAAATAAAAATATTTTCAACTTTTATACATAACTTTAACAAGTATTTTACAGTTGAGGGCTTTAGAATTTACAAATAGCAGGTAAAATAAATATATAAAAAGCTGAGGAGTGTATGTATGATATTTAATATTCGTAAAGTTATGGCTTCAATTACAGCAACTACTATTGCGCTTACAATGGTAATGACAACTGTTACAGTAAACGCTGAAACAAAGACAATTAAAAATGTAATTATGATGGTTCCAGACGGCATGAGTATGGGTGGAGTAACGCTTTCAAGATATTTGCTAAGTAATAATGCCGATGGGCAAAAAGATTTGGCTTTTACAAAAAATCCTGTTGCTATGGTAAAAACAACATGGGCAAAAGGACCAATTACAGACAGCGCACCTGCAGCAACAGCTTTAGCAACAGGTTTTAAAGCACTTACTGGCGCATTAGGGGTTGATGCTAACTCCGTTCCAAAAGCATCAGTTCTTGAAGCGGCGCAAAAATTAGGTAAAGCAACAGGGGTTATCGCAACAAGCGAATTTATGCACGCAACACCGGCAGGTTACACAGCCCATGAACCTTCAAGAAGCAATTACGCAGCTGTTGCAGAACAAATGCTTAACCAAAAGCTTGATGTTATGCTTGGAACTGGTTCAGGGCAGGAAAAAGTAAAGGAACTTAATATTCCTCAATATGCTAAAACTAAAGGATATGATGTTGTTTCTACTAAAACGGAACTTATGAAATACTCTGGTAAAAAGTTATGGGGAGACTTTACAAACGCTTACGGCAATAAGTTAAATATGTCTTACGACTATGACAGAGCGGCAGAAGAACCGTCTCTGGCTGATATGACTAAAAAAGCAATTGAAGTTTTAAACAAATCTTCTAACGGTTTCTTCCTTATGGTGGAGGGAAGTAAAATAGACTGGGCGGCTCACGCAAATGACACTGTCGGAATTTTAAGCGATATACTCGCTTTTGAAGAGGCTTACAAAGCAGCTCTTGAATTCGCCCAAAAAGACAATAACACAATTGTAATTGTTGTGTCTGACCATGGCAACAGCGGTATAACAATCGGCTCTTATGACCTTGACGGTTATGACAAAGCAACGTTTTCTATCCTTGACCCTGTTAAGGGTGCAAAGAAAACGGCAGAAGGCGCGTTAGCTCTTATTAAAGATATTAAAAAACCAACATCAGAAGAACTTAACTCCGCTTTAACTGCTTACGGCATTAACCCAGCAGACGAAACGATTAAAGCTGAAATTGCGGCGTTTAAAGCAAACCCATCAACGGAAACTCTTGTTGCAACAATGAACAAAAAGGCATACATAGGTTATACAACCGGTGGACACACAGGCGAAGATGTTCCTCTCTGGGGTTATGCTCCTGCCGGCTACAGCCTGCCTTCAGGTCTTATTAATAATACGGACGTTGCAAAGTATATTGAAAAATCAATGGGTCTTAACCTTGATACCGCTACAAAAAGCCTTTTTGTTGATGCAACAAGCTTAAGTGGTGTTAAAATTGATAAGGAAAAAGCAACACTGACTATTACTTCTGGTAGTAAAACGGCAGTAATTAAAGCAAATCAAAGCACATACACTTTAAATGGCTCTGCTAAAGATTTAAATGGTGAGGTTGCTGTTTATATAAATGGCAAGTTTTATGTTCCGCAAGCTTTTATTGATGGAACGAAGTGATTCCGGGTTCTGTGTTCGCCAACAAGGGTTGTCGACAGTTTGAGGAACGCATACAATGCGTTCCCTACAAAATGGGATTATAATGTAATAACATGCCATTAATAAAAAAAGATAGGTAGGGAACGCATTGTATGCGTTCCGCTTTCCGAATGGTATAGCAATGTGCAAAAGAAATGAACGATATAACAAAAAAAGCTGCCGACAAGGGTTGTCGACAGATTGAGGAACGCATACAATGCGTTCCCTACAAAGTGAGATTATAATATAATATTATGCCATTAATAAAAAAAGATAGGTAGGGAACGCATTGTATGCGTTCCGCTTTCCGAATGGTATA
>CAZJGG010000006.1:65165-69592 GCA_964545475.1 uncultured Eubacteriales bacterium
AGGTAGGGAACGCATTGTATGCGTTCCGCTTTCCGAATGGTATAGCAATGTGCAAGAGAAATGAACGATATAACAAAAAAAGCTGCCGACAAGGGTTGTCGATAGCTTTAGGAACGCATACAATGCGTTCCTCTTTAATGCTGTTTCTGGCGAAAATTTTTCTTTCTTAATCTTTTTTACCAAATATTATTGAGGCTTTGGGGTGTTGCTTATTTTCGCATATGGACTCTTATTTTGGCTTTCTCTTCGTGCTTTCCTTGCGCCATATCATAGGTATACACAGGCTCTAAGGCTCACATTTTGCTATGAGCATTTGTTCTATTGTAATTCTATCATTCCATAATATGTGTTTATATTTTTTGCGTTTTGTGGTTTATTATTTTGGCTCATTGGTCGCTCTCCCTATTTGTTTTCTAGAGCAATTTGACAAAACATAGTTGTTAATGTTTTGTCAAATTGCTCTAGTCAAAAACATTTTATTAGGTTTTGCGAACATGGGTCTTTTTTTATTCTTTTGGACAATTAACAATTAAATTCATTGAGTTTATATGCTACCGCCTTTGTATGGAAAATAAACATAAATATTTTTTAAGATCTAAGATTGTTAGGGTACAAATAATCGTAAATTCGCAATGTTTAGATAAATATATTAAATTTACAAGGCTAAATTTACTATGCTATAATTTAACAAAGTGAAAAAAATTAAATTTATTGCAAATATCTATATTTCGGATAAGACTTTACGAAGCATGAGAGAATTTTTGAAAAGTACCAACTGACATAGTTGTTATGGTTTTTTTACAGACATAACCACTATAAAAAGAGGATAGGAGCGTTATTATGCCCATTATTTCGACGAAAAGAATGTTTGATGATGCGTTAAAAGGCAAGTATGCAATAGGCGCTTTTAATGTAGAAAATACGGAAATGCTTCGTGCAGTTACTTCCGCAGCAGTAAAAAACAATGCTGTTGTAATTTTGCAGACTACATCATCGACCCTTAAATATTTAGAGCCTGAATACTTTTCTGCCTTAGCAAGAACTGCTGAAAAAGAGATGGGCGCTGTGGTTGCGCTTCACCTTGACCACGGCAGTAGCTATGAATTAGCTAAAAGGTGTATAGATTGCGGCTATTCTTCTGTTATGTTTGACGGGTCGAAGTTATCCTTTGAAGAAAATATCGCCATAACAAAAAAGGTTGTGGATTACGCTAATTTATTTGGAGTATCCGTAGAGGCGGAGCTGGGAACAGTCGGCGGCAAAGAAGATGAAACCGAAAGCGAAGGCAACTGCTACACTAACCCTGCGGAAGCGGCGGAGTTTGTTGCGCAAACAGGTGTGCATTCTTTGGCTATAGCCTTTGGCACTGCTCATGGGTTTTATAAGACAGAGCCTGTTTTAGATTTAGAGTTAATTAAAAGGGTTCGTGATATGGTTAGCATACCGTTAGTAATGCACGGAGCATCTGGAGTTTCCGCTTCCGATGTATCAAGGTCTATTGAAAACGGCATTTGTAAGGTGAATTATGCAACGGAACTTAGAAACGCTTTCTCTGACGGCATTAAGGACTACTTGTTAAAAAATCCTAAGGAAATTGACCCTAAGAAATACTTTACGGTTGCTGCCGCAAATGTTGAAGCTTTGGTGAGCAATATTATTATTAACATAGGGTCAAAAGGTTCAAATGTTTACAGCTTATAGATTTAGCGTTTATCTGCGTATATAGGGCGTGTTGAATATTGATTAAAAAATTTCAAAACAATGTAAAAACGCCCCTAAAGCCGGTCGTTTTTACATCTGAAATTTTCCAAATGAGGATTATTCAACACGCCCATATAAAATTGAATTTGAGGAAGGAAATGATTAGTATGTTGGGTTTTAACCAAGATGACTTAAAACGGCTGGATGCCTATTTTACAGTAGCAGAAACAGTGCAACAACCGCAGGCATGGAGGGATACTTGCGGCATTATTGAAAAGCGCAAAGATGAAATTAAGGATTTTATGAATAAAAATATTAACGTCAACACAAGAATCGTCTTTACAGGTGCAGGAACCTCGGCTTACGCAGGTGACGTAGTTTATCAACACATTAAAAAGGTAACAGGGGCATATGCGGAATCTATTCCGACGACAGATATAGTTCTAAACCCGGCAGATATTTTAGAGGACAGACCTACTGTTTTGGTTTCGTTTGCACGGTCGGGAAACAGCCCTGAAAGTGTTGGAGCTTTTAACATTTTCGACAGCAACCTTTCAAACATTCTTCACGTTGTTATCACCTGTGACAAAAACGGTGAGCTTGCAAAGACTGCTTTAGCTAACAGCAATAACCTTGTTCTCATAATGCCGGAGCAGACAAATGATAAGGGGTTTGCAATGACAAGCTCATTTACGTCAATGATGCTTGCCGCATTACTTGCCTTTGATATAAATAATCTTGAAAAAAATAAGGAATACGTGGAAATTATCGTAGAGCAAGGGGAAGGAATTTTATCAAATCAATGGCAAGACATTAAGAAGCTTTCTGAGCTTAACAAAAACCGATTGATATACTTAGGTTCAAAATACTCGGCTGAACTAGGCAGAGAGCTTATGCTTAAAAACCTTGAGCTTACAAACGGTAAAATCCCAACAATGCATGAAAGCATTTTAGGATTTAGACATGGCCCTAAAACGTTTGTTAACGATGAATCTCTTATAGTGGTGTTCTCACCTATGGACGATTATTTAATACCGTATACGACTGACATTTTGAGTGAATTGTATAACGATTCAGGAAGTCATACAGTCGTGGCTATAAGTTATAACAACAAACCAGGGATTAAAAGTATTTGCGACGAATATTTAACCGTTGACGGTAAAGACGTACCGCAAATTTTCACTGTGTTTAACTATGCACTATACGGCCAAATACTTGCTATTTTTAATTCATTGCGTGTCGGCAATACACCCGATAACCCTAACCCTGCAGGAGCGGTTAACAGAGTTGTTAAAGGCGTTAATATTTATGAGTATAAGAAGGAAGATATTAGGAATTAATATTTATGAGTATAAGAAGGAAGATATTAGGCATTAAAATTGGGGGTAGAATTTCGTGGGTCATCCGCTGTTGGAAGTTGTTAAAAGGCAAAAGCAGGGGGATGCTTTTGGGGTATATTCGGCTTGTACTGCCAATAAAATTGTTATCGAGGCTGTTTTTGAACATGCCCAAGAAAATAATAGATATGCGGTTGTTGAAGCCACAGCTAACCAAGTAAACCAATTTGGCGGATATACAGGCATGACCCCGGCAGACTACCGAGACTTTGTATACTCCATTGCCCAAAAAATAGGCTTTAATAAATCAAAAATCATTTTAGGAGGAGACCATTTAGGGCCTCTTACATGGTCGAATGAAAATGAACATAGTGCTATGGAAAAGGCAAAGGAGCTTATAAGGCAATATGTTTTAGCCGGATTTACAAAAATTCATATTGACACAAGCATGGGGCTTTTAGGCGATGACCGTGTTTTAAAAAAGGAAGTTATTGCAAGGCGTGCGGCAGAGCTTTGTATTGCTGCGGAAGATGCTTTGGCAGAGATGGGCAAAGAACAGGACACTATATATATTGTCGGCAGTGAGGTGCCCGTCCCCGGCGGCACAGCAGAGGCAGAGGAACTGTCCGTAACCACAAGCTTAGACTTTGAAGAAACTGTCGAAACATTTAAGAAGGAATTTTACAGCAGAGGTCTTAAAATGGCTTGGGAGAAAGTCATTGGGGTTGTAGTACAGCCTGGTGTTGAATTCAGTGATGATACAGTGCATGATTACGACAGAAGCAAAGCAACTGACTTAGCCGTTAGCCTAAGAAAGTACGGAAATATTGTGTTCGAAGGCCACTCGACCGACTATCAGACAAAAACAGCATTAGGGGCAATGCTGGAGGACGGCGTTGGGATATTGAAGGTAGGTCCGGCACTCACATTTGCTTTGCGGGAAGGTCTGTTTGCTCTAAGCTACATAGAAAAGGAATTGATACACGATTGCTCAAGGCGAGCCGATTTTATAGAAACGCTAGATAAAGTCATGATAAGTAATCCTTCACAATGGCAAAAGTATTATCACGGTGACGAATTTGCCATGAGGTACGCAAGAAAATATAGTTACTCCGACAGATGCAGGTACTATTTACCCCACGAGGCTGTTGAGGTTTCTGTAAACAGGCTTATAGACAATTTAAACAACGTTAATATTCCACTTACTGCCATAAAACAGTTTTTACCCATGCAGTATGACAAAATAAGAAACGGCAAATTGCGCTGTAATGCAGAAAGTCTGTTAAAGGATAAAATTAAAAATTGCCTTGACAACTATATTTAAGTACAGGTTCTAAGAACCTGTATTCAATAATGGGTTGCCCGAATTTGAAACAGCGATTTTTCGCC
>CAZJGG010000007.1:0-66614 GCA_964545475.1 uncultured Eubacteriales bacterium
CGAAAAATCGCTGTTTCAAATTCGGGCAACCCATTATTGAATACAGGTTCTTATTTTCTTGTGTGTTTCATATAGCTGTTTATGTTTTGTCAAATTGCTCTAATCACAAATACTTATCTATTAAATTATCCAAATTTGATATTAGCTTACGTATAATAGGCACTGTTTTATCATTGCCATTAGAGGCGAACAAACTATGTAAATCCGTTTCAAAATCCACCGGCAACCATTCACACAATTCAGTCCCAAATTCAATTAAACGCTTTTCGCCCGGATGGAATTTTCTGTTTAACGCAAATAAAATATCAAAATAACTTTTTGTAAAGGCAGCCAAGCGATGGTTTATACTAACAACATCATTGCGTTTGATTGCCTTTTCAATTTGGTTTAAATATGAAGGTGTTATGCCATTCAAAAGCTCTTTGTTGGCAGATACAATGTTCTTCCTCAGCTGCTCAGGATAGGGCTTTGTAAATCGTTTAACCATATCACTGTAAAGCCCTTTGGGGTCGTAAAGCACTTTTGAATTGAAAACAACATAACAAACACAAGTCGTATACCCGTCCCAGGCAATGTGTTTTTCCAAGGTGTTACTGAGACTTTGTCGGGTGACGTTTATGTTCTCGTAGGTAACTTCGATTGGGATGCCGTTATTTAGAATGCATTCGTCCCAATCCGCCCCCCAGCATGTTTTTCCAAGCCCCATATAATTACAAGTTTGGCTTAAAGCACTTTTCCTTTTTTCTATGCTTAAAGCGTTATTTAGATATACATAAACATCATAATCTGAAGTTGAATCGTACTTGCCGGAGGCTCTGGACCCACCAAGGATGATGGCATCAACTTCTTCAAATTTTTGAAAAAGGTCGATTGTTTTGTTGAAAATTTGTTCGTACATGGGTATACCTACCTTTCTAAGAGCCTGTTCAAAGTCTCGCTTTTAGTGGATTTTCGAGCAAATTTTTTTAATTGCAAGGAAGAGGCGAACGTTCATACTACGATAAGTATGGGCGTTTGCCGCTGACGCAGCAATTAAGAAAATTTGCCGAAAAGACACTGAAATGGAGACTTTGAACAGGCTCTTAATACATGATTGAAAATAGTCTTAATTCTGCTTAATTGAAAACAGTAATATTAAAGAAAAAATTTAAACAATTTAAACGGTGTTTACATCAATTTAGAATGTAAATTGCCAATTGGACTAACAGGTAAAATACTTGATGACATTAAATTTCCCCAATAAAGATTATTCAACACGCCCTCACATAGGCAAAAACAGACTCCTTGATTTCGTTTTTAGCTGTCCATACGTCATAGTAATACCGATTAATGCCCTTTTTAGGAAAGTCATGGCTTTTAGAACCAGTGTTCAATAATGAGTTGTCCGAATATAAATAGCCATTTTTCGCAATTCTCAGCGCGGCGGCTCGACATAATAATACAAATTATGTCGAGCCGCCGCAACAAAGAGGTGGGAATAATCGCTTTCAAAGTCGGGCAACAGCTTACTGAACACAGGCTCTAAGGTCTTGAAATCTCCTTCGCTTGTGAAGCAGGTATCTTGCCCTTTTTTGCAAATCTTACATAGACAGTCTGGTCGTTTTCCATTTTAACGTTGTCCATTATCTGTTTGGAAACTTTTGTCCATTTTGTCTTTTTATCCATTATCTGGCTTAAAACTGCTCCTTTTTTAAGGGTAGCAAATTGCAGTGTCTTATAATCCGCACCTTCAAGGCTAAATGTAAGCTTTTGCCCCGTTTTTGTGCCATCATCAAACGATACCGATACTTCCGGAGAGACACCGGAAACATAAGTAACAAAGGTCTTAGCCAATTCAGATTTCGGCAAGCGAGAAGAATTGGTTCTTATAAATACAATGTCTCCAACAGAAGCCTCAACATTGTTTTTTGTTATAGGTTTCTTCAACAATGCCGGGTCTTGGTTAACGGGGCATTTTTCCCACTTATTGTCATCTAAATCTCCCACGCTCTTTGCAAGTTGGAACTCCTCGTCCATATAACTCTTGCCAAACGTAAGGTTTGTAAAGCCGATCTCACCTGTTGCTACAGACGTAACCCTAACAGACGGAGACTTAGGTTTTGAAATAATATTAAGCTTTACCTTTTTTGAATACTTCACTTCAGGCGTTTTGCTAACAGTTCTAAAGTATACGGTCATTTCTGCATCTGCTAAAATGCTTGAAGATATGCCTGTTTTGGGGAATTTCTTCCATGATACCTTTTTGTTGTTAGGTTCAAGCTTTGTTACGGCATAAGTGAAGTCTTTGGCGGCCACAAACATCGGCTGTATCTTGATTGTCCCGGGTTTGTCACCTTTTATAATAGAGATTTCAGGATCTCCGTCGTCCTCTTCCTCTTCCTCGTTTTCATTTTCATTTTCAACAATTACCGTTTTTACACCACTTGTTGTGGTTGCGGTTTTTAAGCCGGCTGCATCGTTGTTTGTGTTGGTCGCCACAACATAATAATGTGTTGTTCCAACTATTGAGGTCGGTGGGGTGAAGCTTTGTGCGGTTTGCCCGGAGATTTCCGTACCTCCTGTGTTTGTGTTTGCGGTATTAGAATACCACTGGTATGTTACAAAACCGCCGTCCGTCACTGTTGCTAGGATCTGTAACGCTTCTGCTGTGTCGTTTTTGGTGTATGTGTCCGTGCCGCTTAAATCGGCGGTAAATGTTGGTGCTTGCGCATCTACAACACTAACATCATTAACAATTACCGTTTTTACACCACTTGTTGTGGTTGCGGTCTTTATGCCAACTGCATGGTTGTTTGTGTTGGTCGCCACAACATAATAATGTGTTGTTCCAACTATTAAGGTCGGTGGGGTGAAGCTTTGTGCGGTTTGCCCGAAGATTTCCGTGCCGCCTGTGTTTGTGTTTGCGGTATTAGAATACCACTGGTATGTTACAGTGCCGCCGTCCGTCACCGTTGCTAGGATCTGCAACGCCTCTGCTGTGTCGTTTTTGGTGTATGTGTCTGTTCCGCTTAAATTGGCTGTAAATGTTGGTGCTTGTGCATCTACAATACTTACATCATTAACAATTACCGTTTTTACACCATTTGTTGTGGTTGCGGTTTTTAAGCCAATTGCATGGTTGTTTGTGTTGGTCGCCACAACATAATAATATGTTGTTCCAACTGTTGAGGTCGGTGGGGTGAAGGCTTGTGCGGTTTGCCCGAAGATTTCCGTGCCGCCTGTATTTGTGTTTGCGGTATTAGAATACCACTGGTATGTTACAGTGCCGCCGTCAGTCGCCGTTGCCAAAACTTGCAACGCTTCTGCTGTGTCGTTTTTGGTGTATGCGTCTGTGCCGCTTAAATTGGCTGTAAATGTTGGTGCTTGTGCATCTACAATATTAACATCATTAACAATTACCGTTTTTAAACCACTTGTTGTAGTTGCGGTTTTTAAGCCGGTTGCTTCGTTGTTTGTGTTGGTCGCAGTAACGTAATAGTATGAAATCCCAATGGTTTCTGTGGGTGGGGTAAAGCTTGGTTGTGTCTGCCCTTGAATTTCTGTTGCACCGGTGTATGTGTTTGCGTTGTTATAATACCACTGATAAGACACTGTGCCGCCGTCAGATACATCTGCCCACACCTGCAATGGGGTTGCTGCTGTGCCCTGGGTGTAGGTGTCTATACCGTTTATATCAATGGTAAAGGTTGGTGTGACGGCGTCATTCAAATTAGGGTTGCCTGTAATCGTACACAGTGCATCAACTGGAGATTTCAAATTGGTAATAGTTATTGAGGGTGTTGCTTGGCCGCTTGTACCTGTACCTGTTCCTGTCCAGGCGTATGTATACCCGGCGGTTGACCCGGCGCCTGTGGCTGTAATAATAAGCTGCTTGTCGTCAACTACAACCGCACCGGAAGCAATGGGAGTACCGTCATACACCGCACTGATTGTGCTTTCTGAGGCTGTTCCGGCGTTATCAACGGCAAACTGAACAGTGTAAAAATCTATGTTAGTCGAATTATTATTGCCGTTAATTATAATGGTTTTGCCGATGTCGACCCCATCCACAAGGATTTTCCATGTGCCGCTTTGTACATTTGCGGAAAACACACCTGTCGCTCCAACTTGACTGGCGATTTTAGGCACTCCAGAATTCATTTGCAACCCTACGCTCTTGCCGGAATTTGCCCAAAGAGAGGCATCCTTGTAAAGATTAATAGTCGCTGCATAGACCGTTGCAACGCCAGCTTCAACCTCCATTGAGCTGCCGCTTGCGCTGTTTACTTGTATTTGAATTCCGCTTAGTACGTCTTGTGGGTGACAATTAGGGTCAGATGTATATGGGCTTGGTGAACCACCGTCTGACGCCGTATGCCCGGATCTATGGAATTTACTGTTTGGGGCGGTTGTTGCATTAAACTTAGAAACGGCTGAGGAATAAAAATGATTGCGGGAATTTAAGCTCCAGAAACCGTTTGAGGTATTTAATACATTTCCGTTGTCTGATTCCTCTAAAGCAACTGCTTTATGGTTTTTGTTACTGTTAATTCTACCGCCGGCTGAATTAACAGCATCATCAATATGATAAATTAAAACACCGCCGTTGTTGTTAGAGCGCCCCAAACCAAACCTGTACAGCCCTTCATCATACCCCACTAATTGCCTGTTTTCCGCAAGAAAGTATTGTGTCGGTTTCGAGGGGTCATAAACCTTTAATATATTATAGCTGCTATCGGCGCTGTTAAGATTGAGATTTAAATAACCTGTTGACGAAACAGTCTCCGGCGTATTAAAGCCCAATTGTATCCTTGACCATGGATCAAAGCGTGTTGGCGTTTCTCCGCCGTATT
This sequence comes from uncultured Eubacteriales bacterium, assembly GCA_964545475.1. Taxonomy (GTDB): domain Bacteria; phylum Bacillota; class Clostridia; order Lachnospirales; family JAISER01; genus CAZJGG01. The sequence goes on from CAZJGG010000007.1 coordinate 4,833, forward strand.
CACCGTTGGCCGCTCCCCAGCTGCCATAAGCCATAACGCTGTAAGGCCCAAGGCCGCCTGCATCGTTACCGTAATCATAAAAATCCGGCAGACCCAAATCATGGCCTATCTCGTGAACCGCTACACCCAAGCCCATTGGTTTAGCGCTTGAATTCAGTGCTGCACCCTCATATATTTCCCCGTGTGATGCAAAGCTTTGCAATGCTGGGCTATTGGGGTTAGTCAGGTTGACACTAACATAGGTGGGATTATTTTGCGTCCCAAAATAATAATAATAGGCATGTGCCCACATTTTCTGCGGTTTGCTGCTGTTAGCGCTATTGCTTGCCTCCCACCCTGCAGCAACAACAGAAACATGAAAATCTTCACGTAATATGTAGCCTGAGTTTACTCTTGCGTATTTTGAAAAATCTATGTATTTACCAATAGCGGCAAACGCTGCTCTAATATCACCATCTATGGATGTATAGTCACCCGAATATCCGGGGTGTGTTTTGTTAAGCTTTACCCTTGCCACACCATCCTTTAACTCAGCCTCAACAACACCAGAAATACCCGTAAGGGTTCGGTTAGACACATTAAACGATATGGGCGCAAATTGAAAATTCTTTTCCCCCGAGGCATCCTTGTAATAATCGTTTACGGTTTTACCCGTTGTGCCAAAATGGCGGTTGCGCCAAAAATCCATTCCCATAACAAGCGGGGCATCGGTGTACTCTATCAGGATAACCAACATATCCTGCGTATATTTATTAGTAGGTATAACCTTGTAAGTGGCTTCATTAAGCTGTGGGGGGCTAATCACATCCGTATTCAATTGGAAAAATAGCTGGTTTGCTGTTTCTTCAACGGATTTGTCACGAATGTCATTTAGTGCATCACTCTTGATTTTCGGCCTTGCAGGACCAAACATACTAATGCTGCTACCCACAATATCCTCACCGGCCGTTATGCGGTTGTTTGATAGATATGCATAACACCAGTTTTCGGATTCTTCATTGTAAGCAATAACGTAACCGGTGTCAGCCTCTTCTGTCCAGTTAAAAAACTCATCACCAAAGCCTTGGATTGTAATAATTGTCCCGTCTGCCTGTTCTACTTCCGAAGGAAAGGGATTGGCAGGGATTGCGTATGCAGTAATTGTCGTCATTAACAGAAAAACAGGCAACAGGATTAAAAGCATTGCGTGCATAACATAACGTTTGGGTGCTTGTAACATGTTTGTCATCTCCTCATGAATATTGGTAGTAATAACTATGCCATTCTTATGCATAGCATACCATAAGTGTTCTAAAACTGCAACCAATTATTACAGCACTATAACGAAAAATCATGAAAATATATCCAGTTAAAAGTAAAAGTTTATATTTTTAGTATAGAAAGTAAAATTTTTATATTGATATTTAAGTTAAGTACCGCTGTTCCTAAGAACATATCTGTTTATGTTTTTGCAAATAGCTATATTGCCATAATCACAAGCGTATTAAACCCAAACTAAAAGGACTGAGCCCTGTAAATTACAGAGTCCAATCCTTGTTAGTTGCTTTTTTATTTTATTCTACTTCCAAATTATTTTCAATAGCCTTTATTAATTCATATTTAGACATAACTCCCGATCTGGTTTCGGTCATTTCTCCGTTTTTATTAAACACCACGGTGGTTGGAATGCCTCTAACGTTATAAGCTCTTGATGCATACCCCGTTGTATCAAATAAAACATTTTCAAAATCAAGCTCAGCTTCGTCCAAATATGCCATGGCTGTTTCAGTTGTTTCGCTGTCGCCGTCTGCTAGGTTTACCATAAGAAATACAACGCTTTGGTCTAAAAATTTTTGCTCAACCTCTAAAAAATCAGGAAGCTCTATTGTACACGGCTCGCACCAGCTTGCCCAAAAATTTACAACAACGCAGGAATAACCGATATAATCTGAAAGCTTAACCTCGTCGCCGTTTAAATTTAAAACGGTGAAATCTTTATATGGAAGCTCTTTAGTTTCTGTTGGGCTAATTTGTGCCTGTTCAGTTGGGGCAGGGTTTGTATCCTGCACGTCATCATTGGCTTTTTCAGAACAGCCGCTTAACAGCAATAAAACCGAAATAGACAAAAGCGTAATGAATGTTTTCATTTTTACCTCCAAATTATATTTTACGGTAAATTATATAGGAAAGTGCCATGCCTAAAACACCTGCAACCGTAAACTTTATTACTAGGGAAAGCTGAAATAAAATTATTCCCAAATCAACTTTAAACGGTTGCTCCATTCCAAAACTTTTTCCGTAAGAAAGCCAGCTTAAATAAGGTATTTTTGCGGTAGCCTCGCCTATAAACCCGCCTATAACAATGCCGCATAAAAGAAATAGAATTAAAATCAACGGGCTTTTTTCTCCGCTTTTTCCACCATACATAAGGCTGACCTCCTTTTTACTTATTTTATTGACTCAAAAAATTATAAAAATCAATTCGCCATACGCCGTTTTCGTCTTTAATCAAACTGATTTTGGCAACTTCAGGGTCTGGAGATTGAGTAGTAAATTCTATATAGCAATTTTCGCCGTTAACATCAACCACTTTGCCGGCGTCTAAAGCGCCAAATAGTAAATCGGCAAAATACTGTCTTTGTTCGGTAGAAATAGTAGCGCTTTCAACAGATTCCATATAATCCTCATAAGATGCATCCATATTGGAGGTTGAATACATTTTATATTCAAGTTCTGTTTCATTGTTTATTCCTAAATTAATAAAAGCTTTTGCAATATTTATAGGATTTGCGTTTTTAAATACGTTTACATCCTTTTTGCCTACATAACTATCATAAAGAGCTTGCTCTTCTTGTGTAAGCTTAAATGGTTTAACTTCAGCAGGCTCGGTTGGTTCTGGCGTTGGTGTGGGTTCAGTTTTATCAGCGTTTTGTGTTTCAGTTGGTGAAGGGGTTTCAACAGGCGTTTCTGGAGGTGTGGTAGCGTCTGTTCCCGGGTTATCAAATTCTTTCGGTTTTTCGAGAGTAATTGTAGTGCCGTCCATATCCATTTCATCAACAGTTCTAAATTCGGATTGCTCTGTTGGTAAAGTATCCGGCAACGGTGCCTCGGAAGGGGCAGGGGGTTGGCTAGCTCCACATGCGCTTAATGTAAGCGAAAGACAAATTGTGCCTAAAACAGCATATTTTTTAATGATTTTCGTTTTTAACATTTTTTAAAACTCCTTTTAAACAATTAGTAATGACAACAATATGTTTTATTTTCAAACTGTTGTACTTTTTATTATAACACTAACTTTTGATTTAGCATATACTAAAATAAAAGTTTTGGGGGTTTTTTTATGCTCAACTTATTTTTGTTAATTTCAATTGCGCTGTCGTTGACGTTTATGTTAAAGTATTCTGGGATTGTAAAATTTAAGTTGTTTCCATTATTGGCAGTTGTTATTGCTGTTATTCTTGCAGTTAGCTTTGCTGGGCTTAATTGTTTTGCCATTATATTTTCTGGTATTTTTAGTGGGGTTTTTGATTATATTATTGAGTGTAGACTCAATTAATGTAATCCGGCTTGTTTTTGGACAAGCCTAAAGATTAATTATGCACTGAAATGCATAATTATAAATAATTAACAAAAATTAGAGGCTAAAGTATATTTTTTATATAAAAACTATTGCAAAAAATCAAATAGTATAGTATTATAAAAGAAATATAAGTTATAATTATTTAGTATTTGAATTAAATTATATAAAAAATATACAAAAAGGAGGAGAGAAGTTGAGTTCTATCAGCGTGTTTTCTGAAATTGGAAAATTGGAGCGAGTTTTGCTTCATAAGCCGGGTAAGGAGGTTGAAAATTTAACTCCAGACACATTGGGGCGGCTTTTGTTTGACGACATACCTTTTCTTAAAATAGCGGCGAAAGAGCATGACTACTTTGCGAGCATCTTAAAAGAAAACGGAGCGGAAGTTTTATACTTGGAGGACTTAATTGCTTCTGTTTTTAAAGATGAAAAAATTAAGGATGAATTTATTTTAGATTTGCTTGAAGAAAGTAACATTCATTCTCATACACTTAAAGAGGCGCTCTTTGACTATTTAAAATCAAAAGAAACTGAAGAAATGATAGAAAAGGTTTGCTCCGGTGTTAGAAAGCAGGAAATAAAATATAAATCCTCCTCTTTATCAGACATTATTAAAGACGAATATGAGTTTTTTCTTGACCCAATGCCTAACCTGTATTTTACAAGAGACCCAGGGGCTTGTATTGGAAATGGTTTGGCAATTCATACTATGAAAACCGTAACAAGGCGCAGAGAAACCCTCTTTCTTAAATATGTCCACAAATATCACCCAGTGTTTGAACTGGGCAAAACAAGGCTTTGGTACGACAGAACATTTCCTTACCCCATTGAGGGTGGGGATATTCATGTTTTTTCAGATAAGCTTGTAGTTATCGGGTGCAGCGAAAGAACATCCGCCGAGGCAATAGAGCTTATAGCAAAAAATATTTTTGAACATAACGCCGGATTTGAAAAAATCTTATGTTTTGAAATTCAGAAAAAACGGGCATATATGCATCTGGACACGGTTTTGACAATGATTGACTACGATAAATTTACTGTTCATCCGGGGATTGAACAGGATTTAAACGTTTATGAAATTACAAAAGGAGCTAAAGATACCTTAAATTTAAGGTATGTAGATGAAAGTTTATCAGAGCTTCTTAAAAAATCTCTAGGAGTGGACAGCGTTGAGTTAATCCGCTGCGGCGGCGGAGACGCCATTATTTCCAGCAGGGAACAATGGAACGACGGCTCTAACACGTTGGCTATCGCTCCCGGGGTTGTAATAACATATGAAAGGAATTATGTGTCTAACGAGCTTTTAGAAAAACGAGGGCTAAAAGTGATTACAATGCCTAGCTCCGAACTTTCAAGAGGTCGGGGCGGCCCGAGATGTATGAGTATGACAATGGCAAGAGCAAAAATATAACGGCAAATATTAAACAGCAAATTCTTAATTAAGTGAGGTTGTTGTCTTGGATAAAAAAATCGTAATTGCGCTAGGGGGAAATGCGCTTGAAAGAAAAGGCTTACCTCCCACAGCAGAATCACAGCTTAAAGTAATAAAGGAAACAGCAGCTTATATTGCCGACATAATTGAAGAAGGCTACGACGTAACAATAAGCCATGGAAACGGTCCGCAAGTAGGGAGAATTCTCCTTGCTTCGGAAGCCTCAAACAATATAACCCCCACAATGCCTTTTGATGTTTGTGGGGCAATGAGCCAGGGATATATAGGTTATCACTTACAGCAGGCTTTACAAACCCAGCTTTTAAAAAGAAATATTAAGCGTCCTGTAGTATCATTAATAACCCAGGTTGTTGTTGACAAAAACGATTCGGCTTTTACAAACCCAACGAAACCAATAGGTCCTTTTTATACAAAAGAAGAAGCCCAAAGGCTTGCAGATGAAAAAGGTTATACTGTTAAAGAAGATGCAGGGCGAGGGTTTAGGCGAGTTGTTCCGTCTCCTATACCCAAAAGAATAGTAGAACTTCACTCAATAAAAACGTTGGTGCATAACAATAATATTGTTATAGCCTCCGGCGGCGGCGGTATACCTGTTATAGAGGAAGATGGAGAATACATAGGAGTAGCGGCTGTTATAGACAAAGATTTCGCTTCCGAAAGGCTTGCAGAGGACTTGGATGCAGACATTTTAATGATTTTAACTGAGGTTGAAAAGGTTTGCATAAATTTTAACAAGCCTGACCAAAAAGCTTTAGATAATATTAATACGGAAGCACTGAAAAAGCTTGCAGAAGAAGGGCACTTCGCTCCCGGTTCTATGCTTCCAAAGGTTAAGGCCGCAATACTATTTGCAGATTCTAAAGAGGGAAGAACAGCTATTATCTCTTCATTGGATTCAGCAAAACAAGCATTAGAAGGGCTTTCTGGTACGATTATTAAAAGATGAAGGAGAAATATTAAATGAGCTTTAATTTAAGAAACAGAAGTTTTTTAACACTTATGGATTTTACCACTAAAGAAATTCAACATATGCTGGATTTGGCAAAGGAACTTAAAGCCGCAAAATATGCCGGGACAGAACAACAAAAGCTTAAAGGCAAAAATATAGTTCTTCTTTTTGAAAAAGATTCTACAAGAACCCGTTGCTCATTTGAAGTTGCCGCTCTTGACCAAGGCGCTCATGTTACCTATTTAGGCCCTTCCGGAAGCCAAATGGGCAAAAAAGAATCCATTGCAGATACTGCAAGAGTTTTAGGAAGAATGTACGACGGCATTGAATATAGAGGTTATGCTCAAAAAACCGTTGAGGATTTAGCAAAATATTCAAACGTTCCAGTTTGGAACGGCTTAACAGATGCAGACCACCCAACACAAGTGCTTGCGGACTTTCTAACGGCTTACGAGCATTTAAACAAGCCATATAAAGAAATGGTGTTTGTTTATGCCGGAGACGGGCGCAACAACGTTGCAAACGCTCTTATGATTGGGGCGGCTAAAATGGGCATGGATTTTAGAATTGTCGCTCCTAAAGAATTGTTCCCGGAAGAAGAACTTTTAACAAAATGCAAAGAGGTTTGCAAAGAAACAGGGGGCAAAATAACAATAACTGATAATGTTAAAGAGGGCGTAAAAAACGCAGACGTTATTTACACCGATGTTTGGGTATCTATGGGCGAGCCGGAATCCGTTTGGGAATCAAGAATTAAAATGCTAATGCCTTATCAAGTTAACATGGAAATGATAAAAGCGTCGGAAAACCCGGAAGTTTTGTTTATGCACTGCTTACCTGCTTTTCATGACCTTGAAACAACAGTTGGAAAAGAAATTTACGAAAAGTTCGGTATTAAAGAGCAAGAAGTTACAGATGAAGTGTTTGAATCTAAATATTCCGTGGTTTTTGACGAAGCAGAAAACAGAATGCATACAATAAAGGCAGTTATGGTCGCAACATTAGGGCAGTAAAGTGAACTTTAAAGAGGAGGATGTTTTTATGAGGAATGTTCGGGTTGTTATATGGGGTCTTGGTGAAATGGGCAAAGGCATAGCCAAAATGATTCTAAACAAAAAAGGCATTGAAATTACTGGGGTTTGTATAAGAAATCCAGAGTCTGTAGGAAAAGAAATGCATGAATTTATGGGGGTTGAAAGAAAAGAACATCCTGAAGTGTTTTTAACAAATAAAATTGAGGATATTGTTTCAAAGGATAAATGTGATGTTGCATTTTTATGCACCGACTCTTTTACTAAAAATGCATTTGATAAAATTAAGCTTTGCCTTGAAAGGAAAGTTAACGTTATATCAACAGCTGAAGAGCTTGCATACCCTAAAGCACAAAGTCCAGAGCTTGCAGAACAACTAGACGAAATAGCAAAAGCTAACGGCGTAACAGTTTTAGGCACGGGCATTAATCCAGGGTTTGTCCTTGATTACTTAATTCTTGCACTTACAGGCACATGTGAAATAGTAGATTTTATTCATGCACAACGTGTAAACGACCTTTCTCCGTTTGGTCACACCGTTATGGAAGAGCAGGGCGTAGGGATTACTCCGGAAAAGTTTGAAGAAAGAATTGCCGCCGACAATTTGGCAGGGCACGTTGGCTTCCCGGAATCTATTCAAATGATTGCCGATGGCATGGGGTTAAAGCTTGATAAAATTGAGCAAAGGAAAACACCTATTATTTCTAAAGTGGAAAGAGTAACAAAACACGTAAAAGTTGAGCCGGGTAACCTTGCAGGTATACGTCAGGAAGGCTTCGGTTATGTGGACGGCAAAGTGTACATAGAAATGGATCATCCTCAGCAAGTTCTTCCGTTTAAGGAAGGGCAGTCTACAGGGGACTATATTACAATTAGAGGTATACCAAATATCCAAGTTAAAAATTCCCCGGAAATACCAGGAGGCGTGGGAACATACGCTATGTGTGTAAATATGGTTCCTCAGGTTATTAACGCTTCCCCGGGGCTTAAAACAATGCTGGATTTGCCTGTGCCAAGGGCGATTATGGGGGATTTTAGAGATTTTATTGAGAAACTAGATTAAAAGTTTGATTAAAAGGGGAAGCTTAAAAGTTTCCCCTTAAAGTTATAGGTTTAAGGGGGTTAAACAATGGTTGCAAAAAAAGGGCAGCATGTGCAAATTCACAATATTGTTTTAAAGCCAGAGGAACGAGCGCCCCAAGTGCCCGAGGATACTAAAAAAGTTCCACTGGAAATGTGGGTTAAAGGGACAATACTTTCAGATTGTGAAATTGGCAACGAGTGTGAAATAGAGACATCGACAGGTAGAATTGTAAAAGGGGTTTTAGCAGAAATTGAGCCGCCTTATACCCACGATTTTGGCAATTATGTAGAAGAACTAAACATTGTGGGCAGGCAGGTGAAAAAAGAATTATGGGGGGCGCAGTAAAATGGATATGTCTTACGGCGCAGTAATGGCACGTAGAAACGAAATAATGAAGAAAGCTATCGGAATGGATTATTCCGTTTTTGAATCAGGCTCGATTGGTTTTGATTATGAGAAGATGATGTCGGAGCTTGGATATTCTATAGATGAAATAATAAAGATTCAAACAGAGGTTCACGTTGGTAATACACCTGTTATAGAACTAAGAAACATTACAGCCCTTGCCAGAAAAACATCTAAAACAGGAAAAGCCGCCAGAATTTTTATAAAAGACGAGGCGTGTAACCCGTCTGGGAGTTTTAAAGCAAGAAGAGCGGCAAACGCTGTTTATCATGCTAAAAAAATGGGATACAAAGGGGTTATTGCCGCAACAAGCGGAAATTACGGCGCGGCGGTTGCAAGCCAGGCGGCAATGCAAGGTTTAAAATGTATAGTTATACAGGAATGCTACGATTCCAAAAAAGTCGGCCAGCCGGAAATTTTGGAAAAACAAAGGGCTTGCGAGGCTTTGGGGGCGGAGGTTATTCAGCTTTCCGTAGGACCGGAGCTGTTTTACACTTTCCTTTGTTTATTGGAAGAAACGGGTTATTTCAACGCTTCCCTATATACTCCTTTTGGCATTGCAGGGGTTGAAACTCTAGGGTATGAACTTGCCAATCAATTCAGAACAAAGTTTAATAAATTGCCGGATGCTGTTGTTATTACTCATGCCGGAGGGGGCAATGTTACCGGAACGGCAAGGGGATTAATTAAATCAAACGCCGGAGGGGTTAAAATTATTGGGGCTTCTGTGGATTTATCCGGGCTTCATATGGCTTCCGACACGGCGTTTAACAGAAAGTCCTTTACTACAGGGCATACAGGCTTTGGAATACCTTTTGCCACATGGCCGGATCGTTCAGACGTTCCCCGAAACGCCGCAAGAAGTTTGCGGTATTTAGACCAATACGTCCTTGTAAAGCAAGGGGAAGTATTTTATATGACAGAAGCCCTTGCCGCTCTTGAAGGGCTTGAAAGAGGACCGGCCGGAAACACATCTTTAACGGCGGCCTTTGCTTTAGCACAGCAAATGGAAAACGAGCAAATGATTGTAGTGCAGGAAACGGAATACACAGGGGCAGGTAAACATTCTATGCCACAGCTTTCTTTTGCAAAGCAAAACGGCGTAAATGTTATGTTTGGAAACCCGGACGAAGAAGAACCGGGGAAAAATATAATTATTCCGAAAGACCCATCGTACATAAAAGCGAGAGATTTTGATCTTAATAAGGCAAGAAAGTCATACATTAAAAATTGTATTACTAATTATAACATAACAACGGAAGTTTGCGAAAGTGACATTAAATTTTTAGCGGAGGAAACGAAGACTAATATAAATTTTGTAAGAAGTTGTTTGAAAGAGATAAAGGGTTAGGGGGATTTTTATGAAAAGGCAGGATGATTACGAGCAAAGGCGAGAACACCTTAAAGATCTAACAGACGAGCAGCTTTATGAAAGGTTTTGGGAGCTTGCGGAAAAGCTTGTTGAACCTATGCTTGAAATGGGTTATAAAAACACAACCCCATCTGTTGAGAGAAGTATTCTTTTAAGAATGGGCTTTTCAAGCGTAGAGGTTAAGCCTATTGTTGAGGGTGTAATAAAAAAGGGGCTTATGGGTAAAGGCTGTGGCAACGTTGTTTGGCGTTTGGCGCAAAAGAAAGGTGTTTCCGTAAGGGAAGCGGGTTTGCTTTTAGCAGACGGCAAAGAGTGGGATACTGTTGAGGGCTTGTTTTAATTGGGGGGATTGAGGTTATGTTAGAGCCTAATAAAAAGCTTAATATAAAGGAAATACTAAAAGATTTGGACAGATACGCCCCGAAGCGTAAGGGTTGGCATTGGCGTGAGGGGAGAAATGAAAAGCGAATTATCGGGGATTTTGAATATTTTCAAGCATCGAAAGAGCTTGAAAATTATATACCAATACCCGGAAGCAGAGGTTTTGGCAACATAGACCCTCAGCCGGACTGTGTTATAACAACGGAAATAGCTTCCGGTCGCTTTGAAGACGACATTCGCCGTATGAGAATGGCAGCATGGTGCGGAGCGGATCATATAATGGTTATAAGAACGGCAGGACAGTCTCATTATGATTCTCTTATAGAGGGGACTCCCCAAGGCATTGGCGGCATTACAGTAACAAGAAAACAAATAAGAGCCACAAGAAAAGCCCTTGACTTAATTGAGGAAGAGGTTGGCAGACCTATTAACTTCCATTCATACATATCCGGGGTTGCAGGGCCTGATATTGCTGTAATGTTTGCAGAAGAGGGCGTAAACGGCGCACATCAAGACCCACAATACAATGTTTTATACAGAAATATTAATATGGTTAGAAGCTTTGTAGATGCTTGCGAAGCTAAAGCTATTATAAAATGGGCAGATATTTTGCAAATTGACGGCGCACATAACGCCAACGCAACAGCTATGAAAGCTTGGAAAGTAAGACCTGAATTAATGGTTCAGCACGCCATTAACTGCATATTTTCAAGAAAAATCGGGATTAACCCGGAAAATATCGCTCTTTCTACAGTACCACCTACATCTCCTCCTGCTCCTTGTATGCGCATAGATTTGCCTTATGCAGTTGCCCTTAGAGATTTTTTCAGAGATTACAAAATGCGTGCCCAACAGCATACAAAATATATGGAATCTGACATGAGGGAAGCAACTGTTACACATACTCTTAATCTTATGATTTCAAGGCTTACAAGCGCTGATGTTCAGTCCACAATAACCCCAGACGAGGGCAGAAATGTTCCGTGGCATTATAATAACATTGCCGCAATTCAAACCGCAAAACAGGCTCTTAACGGCATGGACGGACTTAGCGATATGGTTAAGTTAGACAGAGACGGTGTTTTAGGGCAGGAAGTAAGGGAGCTTAAAGAGAGGGCAGTTCTTTTTATGGAAGAAATGCTTGAAGCCGGAGGGTATTTTAAGGCAGTTGAAGACGGATTTTTCATAGACAGCGGATATTATCCTGAAAGAAACGGCGACGGCATTCCACGCCTTATTAACGACGGAATCGGCGTAGGCATGATTTTTGAACGTGACGAAGATTATTTCGCTCCTGTTTCCGAACATTACGGCTATAACAACGTACCGAAACAGTTTGCAAAAGCTTCCGATGCAATCGGAGGGGATACATTTGAAGACAGATCTAAAATTGTATATATTGACGAGCTTGACGAATTTGACAACGTTAATACAAGGCTTAAAGATGTAGAAAAATATTTTGAATCAGAAATTATAAGGCCGGAGGTTGAATGGACAGCTGACGGAATTGTATGTACAACAATTTTCCTGCCTGTAGACGAACGCACCGCCGAATTTGCGGCAATTAAATGCGGTGAAAAAATGGGGCTGGAGGACGTTACTGTTGTGCATAAGCAAAAAATGCATCCATCAGAGGGAACTCTTGTAGAAATTAAAGGAAAAGTAAGTTTTGATATAAATTTAAATGAGCTTGTAATTCCTAAAAAAGTGCCAGTTCTTTCAGAAACGGAAATTAGGGAAGATATTGAAAAAACACCAATGCTTGTTGTTGCCGGAACTGTAGGCAACGACGAACATTCCGTAGGTTTAAAGGAAACTTTAGATATAAAACATGGGGGCATTGAAAAATTCGGCATTAAATATATTTATTTAGGAACAAGTGTTCCTCTTGAAAAAATGGTAGATGCGGCTATTGAAGCAAACGCCGATGCAATTTTAATTTCAACAATAATCACCCATGACGACATTCATACTAAAAACATGGCAAAGCTTCACCAATTATGTGTTGAAAAAGGGGTAAGAGAAAAATTTATGCTTGTTTGCGGTGGAACACAGGTTACTAATGAAGTTGCTCTTGAAGCAGATATGGATGCAGGTTTTGGCAGAGGAACAAAAGGCATAGATGTTGCCAGCTTTTTAGTTAAGAAAAGAAGGGAAAAATCATGCATTTAGACGTATTGGTTGCGGAAATTGGCAGTACAACAACGGTAGTTAATGGGTTTAACGGCATAAATACAAAAAGCCCTTGTTTTGTTGGAGGGGGGCAGGCGGCGACTACGGTTTTACAAGGAGATGTAACGATCGGTTTGCAAAACGCTATAAAGACCCTTTGCAAAAAGCTTAATACGCAAGAAATCACTTGGGACAAAATGTTAGCCACATCTTCTGCAGCAGGTGGGCTTAAAATGAGTGTACATGGGCTTGTATATGATATGACTGTTAGGGCGGCAAGAGAAGCCGCCCTTGGCGCAGGGGGAATTTTACGTTTTGTTACAGCCGGAAAGCTTAAACGGACGGATATTTTAAAAGTAAAAGAAGTTAAACCCAACATTATTTTAGTTGCCGGAGGTGTTGATTACGGCGAACGTGACACCGCCCTTGAAAACTTTGAAAAACTGGCAGATGCTTGCCCGGAAATTCCGTTTATATACGCCGGAAACATTCAAAACCATGATGAAATAAGGCTTATTGCAGAAGAGAAAAATATAAATGTTCATATAGTTAACAATGTATACCCGAAAGTTGACGTTTTAGACGTTGAACCAACAAGAGAGGTTATTCAAAATGTGTTTGAGGAGCATATTGTTCACGCTCCCGGCATGAATAAACTGCGAACAATGATTAACGGAAAAATTATGCCAACACCCGGGGCAGTTATGGAATGCGCTAAGCTTTTAAACCAAGTACTAGGGGATTGCGTTGTGTTTGACGTTGGTGGCGCAACAACGGATATACATTCGGTAACACAAGGTTCAACGGAGATAAACGACATTTTATTAAGCCCTGAACCGTTTGCCAAAAGAACTGTGGAAGGAGACTTGGGGGTTTTTGTAAACATTCCCCACATTGTTGAAAAAATAGGCATTGAGGAACTTGAAAAATCGTTTCCAAACGCAAAAGAGCTTATTGAAAATGCTAAGCCTATTCCAGAAACAGATGAGGAAAACCGGTTTATTGAACGGTTGACGGAGTTTGCGGTGTTAACGGCGCTGGAGCGACACGTCGGGCGGCTTGTGGATATTTACGGCCCAACAGGCAAAAAAACAATGGCTACCGGCAAAGACCTTACAGCGGTTAAATATATTGTAGGCACAGGAGGGGCACTTACACGGCTTCCAAACAGAACCGGCATAATGGAAAAGTGCATTGAGCCAAACAAAAGCCCAAGACTTTCTCCACGAAGTGGCGCAAAAGTTTTAGTAGACAATTTTTATATTATGGCTTCTCTTGGGGTTTTATCTTTTGTAGACAGAGAAACAGCAGCTAACCTTTTAAACCAAAGTTTGGCAGGAGGGGAAATATGAAATATCCTGCATTAATAATCAATAGGCAGAAGCTTAAAGAAAATGTAGAGAGAGTCGTTGAGATGTGCCGAAAGGCAGGAATTGAGCCTTGCGCCGTTGTAAAATGTCTGTGCGCAATACCGGAAATTACCCAAATTTATGTTGAGGCCGGAATAAAAGCCCTTGCAGATTCAAGAATTGATAACTTAAAGAAAATTCCTTACGCCGGAATAAAAAAGTGGCTTTTAAGAATCCCAATGTTATCAGAAATTAAAGATGTGGCTCTTTACGCAGATGTTTCTCTTAATTCTGAAATAGAAACTGTTAAGGCACTGTCCGAAGAAGCTGAGAAAATAGGCAAAAAAGCAGGGGTTGTGTTAATGGTAGACCTTGGGGACTTGCGAGAAGGAGTTTTAGCAGAAGATGCCGTTGAGACCGCCGTAGAAATCTCAAAGCTTAAAGGCATTGAATTTTTGGGGGTTGGAACAAATTTAAACTGTTATGGCTCAATAATTCCCACAACGGAGAATTTAAAGGTTTTAACAGGTATTGCAAAGCAAATTGAGGAAAAACTTAATAAAAGGCTTCAAATAATTTCCGGCGGAAATTCCGGCTCTATTCATTTAATTAGCAACGGAATTATGCCTAAAGAAATAAATAATTTACGTATCGGAGAAACAATTCTATTAGGTAATGAAACATCATACCAAAAGCATATTGAAAACTTGCATACAGATGTTTTCCGTTTTGATGCCCAAATAATTGAGCTTAAAACAAAGCCTTCACTTCCCTTTGGAGAATCCGGGTTAAACTCATTTGGTGAAAAAGTCTATTATGAAGACAAAGGGCTGATGAAGCGTGCTATTATCGCTTGCGGAAGGCAAGATGTAGATGGGGATAAAATTTCTCCTGTTGACGAAAGCATACAAGTTATTGGATACTCAAGTGACCATATGATAGTAGATATTACCAACGCCAAAAGTGAATATCACCTTGGAAACACTATAAGTTTTAACGTAACATACGGAGGGTTGCTTTCTCTTTGTACCTCAGAGTATGTTTTAAAGGCGGTAGAATAAAAATTACTAAATACTTTCCTGATTAAATTGTTTTTATTGACATAAACGATATTTTATGACATAATACTATTACTTTTAATATAACGTAAGTTGGACGAAGTGGAAAGCCGCTTTAACGGCTTATTGCGAAGCAATTCTAATGTTATAAGCGATAATTGTGGTGGTTTTTCACAAATTATGGGAAAAAATTAAAGATAGTAAAACAAAAAAGAGGAGAGTTTTTGTGTCAAAGAAAGAATCTGAATTTGAACGCTACGATAGAATGAAAAAATTCGAGCGTGAAACTGAAGTTCTGAAGCGTAAATCATTTTATGAAGAAGAAGATGAAGGAAAGACTGTCGCTAAAATTCGGACGAACAGTGGTTCAAAAAAAGGCAGGGGAAAAGGTTACGAAAAAGTATTGGAAGAAGAGTTTGCGTATTAAATTGGAGATGATTGCTTGTATAATCAAATTGGGTTAGGTAGCTTGGAATATTTTGAAAAATTAAGCTTTTTTGCAAGAATTTCAAGTGACTATATAAATATGGAAGCAATTTTTTCCGACGAAACGGGAGGATATGTTGCCCCAGAATGCCCTAATTTCGGCGACAATGTTGCCATTAAAATACGTGTAGGTAAAAATAATGTGGACGAGGTTTATTTGTGCCATTCAGAAAGCAAAATATTAATGAGCAAAATAGACTGTATTGACCAAAACGAGTTGTTTGATATTTATCAAACAACTCTTATAAATATTGAAGAAAATTACGGCTATTATTTCTTAATTATAAAAAATAATAGAAAATATTATTATAATAAAAGGGGTCTTAATGGGGATATAAATGAAAGCTATAATTTTTTAATAACCCCAGGTTTTGACACGCCAAAATGGGCTAAAGGCGCAGTAATGTATCAAATTTATGTAGATAGGTTTTATAACGGAGACACTACAAACGATGTTGTATTTAATGAATATGCTTATTTAGGACAGGCGGCTAAGCCTATTTTAAACTGGAACCAGACGCCGGAAAAACTGGATGTTGCAAATTTTTACGGTGGGGATTTACAGGGTGTAATGGACAAAATTCCTTATTTGAAGGATTTAGGCGTGGAAGTTATATATTTTTGCCCTATATTTGTTTCTCCCAGCAATCATAAATACGATATACAGGATTATGACCATATAGACCCACATTTAGGTGTTATCGCCGAAGATGGCGGAGAGGCTTTATATTTTGAGAAATTCCATAACAAATACGCAACAAAATACATTCAAAGAACAACGAAAAAAGCCAATTTAGAAGCAAGCGACAAGCTTTTTGCAGATCTTGTGGCTCTTGCCCATGAAAATGGAATAAAGGTTATTCTTGACGGTGTGTTTAATCATTGCGGCGCATTTAATAAATGGATGGATAAGCAGAATTTTTATTCCGGAAAAGGATATGAAAACGGGGCTTATCTTGATGAAAACAGCCCTTATCATAATTATTTCCGCTGGTATGACAAGAACTGGCCAAATAATGACTGCTATGATTCATGGTGGGGCTTTGAAAATCATCCGAAATTAAATTACGAAGCTTCTCCTGAGCTTTACGAATATATTATGAATATAGGCAAAAAATGGGTTTCTCCCCCTTATAATGTAGATGGCTGGCGTTTTGATGTTGCGGCGGATTTAGGTTATTCTAAAGAGTTTAACCATAAATTTTGGAGAGATTTTAGAAAGGCTGTTAAAGAAGCAAACCCAAACGCTATAATTTTAGCAGAGCATTACGGAGACCCAAAGGACTGGCTTTGTGGCGATCAGTGGGATACAATAATGAATTATGATGCATTTATGGAACCTATAACCTGGTTTTTAACAGGCATGGAAAAGCACAGCGAAGAATTTAAGCAGGATATGCTTTGTAATGCAATGGCTTTTGAAAACAATATTCGCTATCAAATGTCCAGATTCAGTGCCCAATCCCTTTATATTTCCATGAACATGCTTTCAAACCATGACCATTCTCGCTTTTTAACAAGAACAAACATGCAGGTTGGCAGGCTGCATACAAAAGGGTCAAAAGCCGCTGGCATGGGCATTAATAAAAGCATAATGATGGAAGCGGTTACGTTTCAAATGACATGGCCGGGTGCGCCAACCCTTTATTATGGAGATGAAGTTTCAGTTACAGGCTGGACAGACCCGGACAACAGGCGGACATACCCATGGGGCAAAGAAGACGAAGTTATGCTTAACTTCCATAAGACCGCCATAACAATGCATAAAAAGTATAATGTTTTAAAACATGGTTCACTGGAATTTTTATACTCTAATTACGGAATTTTATGCTATGCAAGGTTTGATTCCGAACAAAAAATGGTTATTGTATTAAACAATAACAGGGAAGAAAAAACAATTGAAATACCGGTGTGGAGGGCCCAAATAAAAAAAGATGCCGTTTTGGAACGAATACTTCAAACGGCTAACGAGAGCTTTTCCGTTGACACTGCTGTATTTAAAGTAGCTAACGGCTTTTTGGAAGTAATTGTTCCGGCGTTTAGCAGCAGCGTATATATTGAAAAATAAACAATTAAGCCGCCCATTTTGTTGTGGACGGCTTTTTAACATTTTTAATTTTTAACATCAAATACGCTGACAATTTGGTTTAGCGTTTCGGATTGACTCGAAAGTTCTTGGGAAGCAGACAAGAATTCTTGAGAACTTCCGGCGTTATCAGAGGCAACGCTGTTAATGAGCCTCATAACGGTGCTGGTTTGAACAATTGAAGACGACTGCTGTTCTGCCATTTGCAAAATATCATCAATAATCTGAGATATATTTGTGATGTCTGATACCATAGTATCCAGCGCATTTGCTGTTTTATGAGCTATGTCTTGTCCTTCTTTAACCCTTAAAATGGATGTTTCTATTAGCTTGCTTGTTTCTTTTACGGAATTTTGGCTTCGCCCTGCTAAATTTCTAACTTCTTCCGCAACAACGGCGAACCCTTTGCCGTGAACTCCAGCTCTCGCCGCCTCAACGGCAGCGTTAAGAGCAAGCAAATTTGTTTGAAAAGCTATGTCTTCAATAACTTTAATAACCTTTGATATGTTGGTAGAGGCTTCGGTTATTCCCTCCATAGAAGTAAGCATACTAGCCATTTCTGCCTTACATGCAGAAGCGTTTTTAGTGGACTGTACTGACAATCCGTGTGCATCAGATGAGCTTTCTACACTTTTAGAGATTTTTTCCTCAATAATTCCAACGGTTTGCATTAAAGAATCTACGGAATTAGCCTGTTCTTCAGAGCCTTGTGCAAGCACGACGCTTCTGTCAGCGATGCTTTTGGAGTTGTTGGAAAGCATTATAGAAGCCTCTGAAACATTTTTAATAAATATATTAAATTTATTAATGATAGTATTGATAGAATCCTTTATTTTAGCGAAATCCCCAATATAGTTTCGTTCTATTTCACAGTTTAAGTTATCTCCTGCAATTTTTTCTAAAATAGAGTTTACTTCATTAATATAAGAAGAAATTGAGCTAATCATTGTGTTTAAAGAATTTTTTACAAGCCCGAAATCACCTTTATAATCTCCATTCATGCTGGAAGAAAAGTCGCATTGTGATATTTGCTCTAAAACTATAATAGTTTCTTTTATTGGTAAAATCACTGAATCAAGCAAATGGTTTACAGAATTTGCAAGGTTATACCAATCACCGCTGAATTTATTTGCATCACAACGTTCTGAAAGCCTACCCTCTGAAGCGTGGGATATTAAATTTAAAATTTCAGTATTAATTTCCTGCAAGTTATCTTTTAGCATAAGTGCGCTTTGGGAAATTGGGGCTTTATTACCGGGAAGCATGGGAATATCCGCTTTAAAATTACCTTCTGCAAACTCAGTCATAACTCCTGAAATAAGCGACATATCCTGTTTAAATTCCGATACCATGCCATTTATTCCATAAGCAACAGTGTTAAAAGCGCCTTCAAAATTATCGGCTTTAATGTTGTAATCTTCACCACGCTTGAAGCTTTCGGAGCAAAGGTTTAGTTCATCAACAAGGCTTTGCAAAACATGGGTTATATTAGCAAACTGACGAGTTAAATCACCTATTTCGTCTGTTCCGGCTTCTGGAAGGTTAACATTTATATGCCCTTTTGTAATTTCTGCGGAAACGGACATCAATCTCTTTATTGGGTTAGTAATTGATTTTACTATTAAAATTGCCATTAACATAACAACAACAAAGCCGATAGAAACAAGAACGATAATACGCACATTAGCGGCTTTTAAGCCTACAATGTTTTCTGAAAGGACATTTAGAGAATTGTTAACATTATCATTGAAAATGTTATCTAAGTAATTATGAATTTCTTGCCGTAGTTCCTTTGTGCTGTTGTTTGTAATAATTCTTAAAATACTGCCAGAGTCATTATTTAAGACGGCTTGCTTTAATGAATTGTTTATAGGTACAACTTTATCAGTAAAAGTATTTAACGCTTTTGAAGCATTATTTATTAAGTTTTCGGGAGCATTTCTTTTTTCCAGTTCATTTTTATAATTACTTAAATTATCGGTAATTATTTTTGTATTATTTTCAATATCATTTAAGCTGTTCTGCATTTTAGTTTGATTAGGGAAGGCAAGGTATATGTCAGTGTATGAAGAAAAGATGTCTGCTGTATAATCATTAACATCATAAAGCGGCTGAAGTTGTGCAAGATAATTGTTAGAAAGAAACGTAAAAGACTGTATCTGTTTAAGTCTGTCTGAAACGCCACCATATGCTACAAAGAATAAAGCGCATACTGTAAAAGCGAATACTGTAATAAGCCGTGGAGCAATTTTAAGTTTGCTAAAAAAACGCACGCCAAGACCTCCTGAAAAAATGATTTGAATAAAAATACGGGTCAGATTTCTCCGACCCGTGCTTTAAAAATATTACGGTCTAGGGATAGATGCATTCATTATATATTTATAAGCCCAATGTGAAGAAGGAACGTCTGTAAATTCTTGTGAGCCAAGTGGAGTAAGTGTTCTGTCTTCTGCGAAAGAGAACACTGTGCAAACTTCTGCTCTTGTTATAGAATTACCAGGCTTAAACGTATTATCCGGATAACCGTTAAAAATATTATTGTTATATGCTAAATTAACAAAATTGTAATGCCAGTCTGTTTTCTTAACATCTGTAAACGGCGGCGTTTTTGAAGCGCCGGAAAGTTTGTAAAACTGTGAAAGAATAACGCACATTTCTGCTCTTGTTATGGGGTTGTTAGGTTTAAATGAACCATCCGGATAACCTTGGAAGTACTTTTTGCTGGAAACAAAATCTATAGCTGCTTTAGCGGAATGAGTGATAGCAACGTCTGTAAATGTCATCGGAGTTGAAACTGATTTGTCCGAAGATAAATTAAATAATACTTGCGCAACTTCCGCTCTTGTTGCAGCACGGCTTGGTTCAAATTTATATGCACCAACGCCCTCCATAAATACTTTTTCCTGGTCTCCTGAAGAATTAACAGCAATTGTTATTGTTGCTTTTTCCTTAACTGTATAACTCCAGTCTGTAAGGAATAAAGAATAACCAGTAGGAACTTTTAAGTCTTTTGTAGTTAGGGTTGAGCCAACGGAAGAAGTAATAGTCTGTTCCGAAACTTGGCGCATATCTGTTGTTTTGTAGTTAATTGTTATTTGTACGTTGCCGCCGCCTGTTGTAAATTCAAGCATGTTGCCATAACTTATAGAAGATGAAGTCTTTGCGTATGCTCTTACGTAGTAAGAAGTATTAGTGTCAAGCCCGGTTGCTTCCATTGAATAAGAGTCTGCTGTTGAAGAATAAGCACCTACTTTAATATCGTTAACCGTTGGGTATTTATCAGTTTTTGAAAGCACAAAGCCTTTTTCAACTAAAGTATAGCTGCTGTTTGACGAAATTTTACCAACAATTACTGCCGTAATAGGGGTTATATCTTTAACTTGGGTAGTATCTACCGTGAACTCATTTCTTGTTGTAAAGTTTTTAGCCTCGCTGTAAAAAGTACCTGTAGAGTTTTTAATATAACCTCTAACATAGTAAGTTCTGTTAGTTTCAAGGTTGTTTAAAACAATTGTCGGTTTATCAGATGTACCTGAAACTGTTTTATTTGAGGTTTCACTTCCGTTTAGCTCTGGAACGGTTTTTGTTAATGAATATACAACGCCTTTTTCTGTAATATTTGTTGCGTTGTTAGTTTTGATATCCAAAACAATGTCGGCTCCGGTTACATTAACATTATTAATATTGTCAATAGAAATAGTAGGAGAGCCGGAATAGTTATATCTTGCCACAAAAGTTAATGGGCTTCCGTAATATATACCTTGAGTGCTTTTTACATAGGCTCTTACATAATAAGTTCTGTTTGTTGTAAGACCTGTAAGGGTAACGTTGGTTTTTGCATTCATATCCGCTGTTACTTTAACGTAATTGTTAGATGTATCAACAAAAGGAGTCTGATTTACATCTGAATAAACGATGCCCTTTTCAGTAATAGTACCAGTTCCGTAATTTGTAACTTCTAAAGTAACTTCGGCAGAGTTATCAGTTATATTTTGGTAAGAAACCGTTGAAACCGCCGGAATGTTACCTTGGTTTTGCCCTGCGGTAAATGTTAATACGCTGCCGTAATAAACTGTAGAATTTGTTGTTTTAGCATACGCCTTTACATAATAGGTTTTGCCGCTTGTTAAATTTGAAAGTGTAACAGTCTGTTTTGATGATGTGCCTGCTACAGCATAATTTGTGTTATAGTCTAAAAGCATAGGGTTGGAGCTTACATTTGAATAAACAACGCCTTTTTCAACAACCGCATTGCTTCTATCTGATATTAAATTTATTGTAACGTCTGCTTTATTGTTTTGAACGTTTGAAATATTTTCAGTAACAATTTCAGGCATAACCGCTGAAACCTTTTCCAATTTTACAACGCTTGAATACATGCTAATTGGGCTCGAAAAGCTGTTTTGTACTGTTACAAACGCACGAATATAGTAATCTTTACTTCTGTCAAGAGATTGTATTTTTTTAGAAAAACTATATCCGCTTGAATATAGTGGTTCATACCATTCAAGGGCTGAACCGCTGCTAACATGTTCTCTCATAGGATTTGTATTGGTTGTAGACCATACAAAACCAACTTGAAGTACGCTACCTGTGTTACTGTTGCTTGGTAAAAAGCTTGTTTCTAAAAAAGCACTAGTGTCATCAACATCAGATATTCTTGGTGGATTTACCTCAACGGTTGTACTTGTTGAACCACTGGAGCTAGTTGAAAACCAGTTGCTGTTGCCGTATGTTGGGATACTTCCGCTGCTGCCAACTATTGAATATTCGCAAAATGTGCGGTAATAGTATTGAGTATTTGGTTTAAGGTTATTTAAACCCACTGAAAAGTCGTACCGTGGAGAATTATAAAAATCATGCTGAGGAGCATTGTACTTTTGAGAGTTATAAAAACTGCTGTTTTCTGAATATTCTATACCATAGTACAATATATTGA
This sequence comes from uncultured Eubacteriales bacterium, assembly GCA_964545475.1. Lineage (GTDB taxonomy): Bacteria > Bacillota > Clostridia > Lachnospirales > JAISER01 > CAZJGG01. The sequence goes on from CAZJGG010000007.1 coordinate 27,157, forward strand.
TTCCTGAAGCAGATTGATATATCTGTCCGGATACTGTTGCGGAGTTTGTAGTAACGTTTGAATATCCGTAAGTATCAGTCTGCACATAATAATCTGATGCTAAAGCACCTACAGGTAACAAACCAAAAACTAATGAAGCTGTTAAAATAAAAGCTATTAACTTTTTAAACAAATAAATACACCTCTAATCTTTTATTTTCTGTAATAAATAAATTTAGATTTTATTCCTGAGATAAAAATCTTTCCAAATCCATAAGTAAGATAATTCTTTCATCAATTTTACCTATGGATTTAATAAATTGGTTATAATATTTAAGTTTTGCGCTTGGAGGAGGAAGCACGTTTTCCTCTTTAATAAACATAACTTCTTTTACATTATCTACAATGAGCCCTAAAACAAAGGCTGAATGTTCAATAACAACTATACACGTTAAATCGTCATATTCTTTGGCTTCTTTCATAAACCTTCTTCTAACGTCTATAACAGGTATAATATCTCCTCTTAAATTTATAATACCTTTAACGTAGGCGGGAGTTTCTGGAACAAGGGTTATAGCGCAAACAGAAATAATCTCTTTAATGTTGGCAATTTCAACGCCATATTCTTCATTATCAATTACGAACGTTAAATACTTGTCTTTCGTAGTATCCTCTTCCATAGTAGCAGCTTCCATAATGTTATCATTATCGGCAGACATTTCATCACTCCTTTTAAGATGAATTATTTATCGAAAAATCCTACAACGTCGATTATTAAGCTTATGTCGCCGTTTCCTAACAGCGTACAGCCGCTTATACCCCGGACTTTTTTAATATACTTCGGCATGGTTTTAACAACAACTTGTTGTTCGCCTATAAGTTCGTCTACCATAATACAAACGGTTTGCTCGCCGTTTTCAAGCATAATAACTATGGCATCTTCCGGGTCAGTAATTGAAGATTCAACATTAAAAAATTCATAAAGCCTAATGAGATTATAAACTTCTCCACGAACTTGAATCATTTCGTTACCGCTTGGGTCTGTAAAAATGCTTTCCTTGTGAGCTTTAAACGATTGTTTTATTGAAATTATTGGAATGGTATATTTTGCCCCACCCATTTTTATTGTCATACCTTCGATAATAGCAAGGGTAAGAGGTATTTTAAGCGTAAAGGTGCTTCCTTCTCCTGTAACAGAATCAACAATAACAGAACCGCCAACAGCTTCTAGGTTTGTGCTTACAACGTCCATACCAACGCCACGACCGGAGTAACTTGTAACTTTTTCATTTGTAGAAAAGCCCGGAAGGAAAATAAACTGGCAAATTTCTTTGTCTGTATAATCAGATTCTGGTTTACGTAACAAGCCGTTTTGCTTAGCTTTTTGCATAATCCTATCTTTGTTAAGCCCTGCTCCATCGTCTTTTATAATAATTAAAACGTCACCGCCGGAGTTTTTCGCCTCAAGGATAACGACACCCTGATCAGGTTTTCCTAAAGCTGCCCGGTCATCGGGCTTTTCAATACCGTGGTCAATGGAGTTTCTTATAATATGCATAAGCGGATCGGAGATATGTTCAATAATGTTTTTGTCAACTTCCGTTTCTTCTCCTAAAATTTCAAGCTTTACATCTTTTTCAAGCTGCTTGCACATATCTCTTACAATACGATGCATCTTGAAAAACGTAGTGGAAAGGGGAACCATTCGCATAGACATTACAGTGTCCTGCACATCGTTTATAATTTTCCGAAGTTGAATAGCTTCCTTATGGAAGCTTTCAAGCTCTAAATTTTCAAGTTCCGGATTTTGTGTTACCATTGCTTCTGCAATAACAAGTTCACCCATAAGGTTAAGGAGTTGATCAAGTTTGCTAACGTTAACGCTTATAACATGCTGAGTTTGCTGTTTTTTTGCAACCTGGGAATCTGAAGCCGAAACTATTGGGGATTCGGTTGGTTTAACAGCGGCGCTATTCTCATTTACAGGCGGAATGGGTTGGACTGCATTAAGCACCTCTTCAATAACTGGCTCATTAACTTTATGGATTTCGAGAGGTTCTTCAACTGCTGAGCCGGACGGAAGCTCAATAAGAGATAGTTCCTTTAAATAAACTGTTTTCATAAACAGATTTTTTATATCATCATAAGGCAGTTTACTGGAAAAATCTAACCTAAACCCATTTTTACGAATATGCCCTATTGAGGTTTCGTCAATAACGTCCTCTGGAATATGGCTAACGTTAAATATTTTTTCTCCAAAGTTGTGAACAAGTGTGTATGCACGGATATTTTCCATTTCGCATCCGTCTTCAAATTTTATAACGCTTGTGTAGTTATAATGTTCCGTGGAACTTTCATTATTTTTTGTTTCGCTAACTGCAGGTTTTACAGCGGTTGTGCTTTCTGCTTTTGCTTCTGCAGCAGCTTTAGAACCGTCTTTAATTTCGGCTAAATATCCTTTGATTTTAGCGATAATCTCCGTTCCGTCACCATCAGGCTGTACGCCGTTTTCAATTTTGTCAAGTTCTGTTTTTATGAAGTCCATTCCAAGCAGAACAAAGTCTGTAAGCGTTGAATAATTAATATTTTGAGGATTTTCCTCTCTAATATAAAAGAAGAGGTCTTCAATAGCGTGAGCTGTTGTTGAAATTGAATCAAATAACATCATTGCCGCCGAGCCTTTAATTGTGTGCATTATACGAAAGATTTCGTTAACCTGCTCGGACGAATAACCTGATTCGGCTTGAATAATAGTCTGTTCCAACTGTTCCACAAGCTGAGACATTTCAAAACTAAACATTTCCAGCATGGATTCTCTATCAAAATCAGCCAAAATATCATCACCCTTCATAAAATAAATTTAGCTTGTTCTTAGAACCTGTAATCAATAAGCTGTCGCCCACCTTTGAAAGCGATTATTTCGCCATTCTTTGTTGAAGCGGCTTGTCATAATTGCTTATTATGCCTTCGCCACCGCGCTGCGAATGGCGAAAAATCGCCGTTTCAAATTCTAGCAACCCATTATTGAATACAGGTTCTTACTTTTCAGCGATAATTTTGTGTATCGCTCGCTGTTAAATATGTTATTCCTTGCGGTAAATAGCGGGCTTAGTGTATTTGTAGGCAGTTCCCGTATGATTTAGTGATTCAGAATGTCCGATAAACAGGTATCCGCCGCTAAGCGTTATATTATAAAATTTATCTACAAGTTCATTTCTAGTTTCTGCATCAAAATATATCATAACATTTCTGCAAAATATGACTTGAAAAGGCTTTTTAAAAGGAAATTGCCTATCCATCAAATTAAGCTTTCTAAAAATGACATTTTTCTTTATAGAAGCTTTAACTTCGTAATTATCGTTATTTTTTTTATCGAAATAATCATTAATCCAATTTTGAGGCAATGTTTTAACACTGTCTCTGTGGTATATGCCATTAACACATTTATTAAGAACAGTAGACGAAATATCAGTGGCCAAAATTTGCAAATCCCATTTTTCGGGCTTCTGTTTAAAATAGTCTTGCAATATCATTTGCAAAGTATAAGGTTCTTCCCCAGAGGAACATCCGGCACACCAAAGCCTTATATCCCTTGTGCTTTTATATGTTGTTTCCAAATATGGCAAAACAAATTCTTTGAAATAATCAAAATGATCCGTTTCTCTCATAAAGTAGGTATGGTTCGTTGTAATTCTGTCAATAAAATTTACAACTGCATCACCGGATTTATCATTTGTTAAAAATTTATAATATTCTGTAAAGTTAGGTATATTTTTTTCCTGCAAAATTGTGCGTAGCCTTGAATAAATCAAAGACTTTTTTTCGTCGCTTAAGCTTATTCCAAAATTATCTTTTATGTAGGCTCTAAGCATGTCGAATTCTTGGTTTGTAATTTCGTTCACCCAATCACCTCTTATGAAAGTCTTTACAAAATTGTGAAGTTAAAATACAATAGGAAAAGGAGGTTTTAAAATTGTCTATAGTATCTGTCATTGCTGAATATAACCCTTTTCATAACGGTCATTTATACCATCTTAACAAAGCAAAGCAAATAACAGGTTCGGAAAATGCCGTTGTTGTGTTAAGCGGAAATTTTGTTCAAAGAGGCGAACCAGCCATACTTGATAAATATTGCCGAACTAAAATGGCATTAAATGCGGGAGCAGATTTGGTTATAGAGCTTCCCGTTTATTATGCCTCGGCCAGCGCTGAGTTTTTTGCATATGGAGCAATAAAAATATTAAATTCTATTGGCATATCGGAAAGCATATGCTTTGGTTCTGAATGCGGGGATATAGAGATTTTAAAACAAATCTCCTATATGTTGGCAAATGAAAACAATGAATTTAAAGAAAACCTTAAACACAATTTATCAAAAGGGATAAGTTACCCAAAAGCAAGGGAATTATCTGTTAATACAGAGCTTTCAGAATACTTAAACCAGCCTAACAATATTTTAGCAATAGAGTATATTAAACAGATTATAAAAACTGATAGTAAGCTGATTCCCTTTACGTTTAAACGAGAAATTGCAGGATACCATGATACCACTTTATATGAAACAATTCAATCTGCAACGGCAATTCGTCATTCAATCTTAAATTTTGAAACAGAAAAGACACAAAATGTTATGCCGGAAAGCTCGTACAATATTCTAAAAAATGAATTGGAAAACGGTATGCACACTGCAGAATTTAACAATTTAAGTTATATTCTCCATTATATCATAAGAAACAATGGTTTGCAATATTTAATGAATATAGAGGGAATGACCGAAGGGATTGAAAACAGGCTTATAAAGGCGTGTTATGAGAAATTTTATATAGACGATATTATAAAACATATAAAAACAAAACGATATACGTTTACAGCAATTCAAAGGCTTGTTTTACGGTGCTTGTTAGGGATAACAAAAGAAGATACCCAGTTTTTTATGGAAATGAGAGGCCCGCAGTATATTAGGGTTTTAGGCTTTAGAAAAGAAAGCGCCCATTTGCTTGCCCAAATAGAGCAAAAAGCAAGCCTCCCGCTTATTACAAATATAAAACATGCCGACAAAATTTTGCCGGAAGCAGCTTTAAAAATGCTTGATAAAGAAATAAAAACGACAGATATTTACTATATGTCCACAAATAATTACAAAAACAAACCGACGCCAAAACTCATTGAGTATAGAAAACCTGTTATAGTGGTTTAGTTGCATCTTTAAGCCAAACTTTTTCATCTTCGGACAAATAAGGGCTTAGCTTTTCATAAACCGTTTTATGATATTTATTAAGCCAATCCAATTGATCTGTTGTTAGCATATCCTTTTCTATGCCGTTTAAGTCTATAGGGCAATAGGAAAATGTTTCAAAACATAAAAATTCTCCAAATTCCGTTGTTGAATGGGGAACAACTTTAACTGTATTTTCCGTGCGTATGCCGTATTGGTTTTCACGGTAAATCCCCGGTTCGTTGGTCATTATCATGCCGATTTCCAGCTTGATAGAATTGCTCTGCATTCTAATGGAATGCGGACCTTCATGTACGTTAAGGAAAAAGCCTAATCCATGGCCTGTTCCGCATTTATAATCAAGACCGTTTTGCCACATAGGGTATCTGGATAAAATATCTAAATTTGTGCCGGAAGCTCCGTACAGGAATTTAGCAGTTGCCAAGTTAATATGGGAAATTAGAACAAGGGTGAAGTCTTTTTTCATTTCAGGGGTAATTTCCCCTAAAACTATTGTTCTTGTAATATCTGTAGTGCCGTAAAGGTATTGCCCGCCGGAGTCTACCAAAAGCATACCTTTCGGCATGATTTTGTCGTGTTTAACTTCCGTTGCGCTGTAATGCATCATTGCGGCGTTTCCCATATAAGCCGCTATTGTTGAGAAACTCGGCATAACGAAGTTTTCTCCCATTTGCCTGAACTTAAGAAGAGCATCGTCAACGTTATATTCTGTAAGTTCGCCTGTTCCGGCGTTTTCTTTTACCCATTTTATAAAGCGCACCATAGCAACGCCGTCTATAACATTAGCCTTTTCTAAATTTAAAAGCTCCACATCGTTTTTAACCGCTTTAAGAGATGTAGTATAATCCGGGGTTGTTTCCATATAATTAAGCCCGGTAATTGCTAGGCTTAATGAAAATGAAGTCGTCAGAGGGTTAAGGGCTATGTTAATGTATCTGTCGCAGTTTGAATACTGTTCTAAATAGGCTTTAACATCTTCATATTCTTTAACAGAAATTCCGTCGTTTTCCAAAAGCTCTTTAACATCTTTAGCTTTTTCGCCGTGTATAAACAAAGTAGCGCTTTCTTCATCTATTACGGCAAAAGCGGCGAAAAATGTGCAGTGCAAGGAATCATTTCCTCTTAGATTAAAAAGCCAAGCAATATCGTCAAGAGAGGATATTACATAAACGTTTACACCGTCTTGGTCCATTTTTTCACGAACAGCCTTAATTTTGTCTGTTCGGCTTTTTCCGCAGTATTTTTCTAAAAAGTTATAAACAGGGGCAACGCTTGTTTGTGGTCTATCCGTCCAAATTTTGCCGCAAAGGTCTAACTCGGTTTCAAGCTTTATTTGTTTATGCTTAACAAGCTTTTGAAGCTTTCGACCTACTTCAAAAGAAAGGGTTCTGCCGTCGAAGCCGATTTTTCCCTCTTTTTTTGTTTCGTCCTTTGCAAATTCTAAATAATCTTTAGTTTTTGGGTCTGAAGTTTTTAAAACCTGAAATTCCGTTCCTTTTGTTTGGTTAACGGCTTGAACATCATATCGTCCGTCTACCCATAGGCAAGCTTTATCTTTTGTTATAACAACTGTCCCGGCAGAGCCTGTAAACCCTGAGATAAACATAACACCGTTCCAATAGTCGGGGCTGTATTCCGACTGATGAGGATCAAATTTAGTAATTATATATGTGTCTATACCCTCGCTTTCCATAAGTTGGCGTAATGCCTTTAGTTTGTCGTTAACTTCCATTTAATTTCCCCCTGTTTTTTTATTAATTAATGTGAGTTTGATGAAAATTATAAAAAACATAATTTTCATCAAACTTTGATTATATTCCCACAATTTGCGGCAAAAACCGCCGTAAATTGTCGCTCATAACGTGAGAATTGCTCCGCAATTAAGCCGCTAAAGCGGCTTTTCGACTTTGTCGAACTCACGTTAATTAATCCCTACACATGCTTGAAAGCTCGTTGTATTTATCTTCCCCGACGCAATCTTTTGCTACACTGCACCACTTTATACAGTCCTTGATGTTATTGTAAGCAACAAAATCGCAACATGAGCATTTGGTGTTTTCATCGTTGGAAAAAACCTCGATGCCTTTTCCGCATTTTGGGCATTTCTTTACTTCAAGAGATGGAGAGCCTGTTGCGCTTGCCGCTCCCGGGCATTTAAAAATTGGCATAATATCACCTGTCTCTAAATTTTTTGCAAAGAGGGCGTATTGAGTATTGATCAAAAAATTTCAAAACGATGTAAAAACGCCCCTAAATCCGGTCGTTTTTACATCTGAAATTTTCCAAATAAGGATTATTCAACACGCCCAAAGATAGTTTATCAATGCTTGTTTAGAGATATTATGTCTACATTTTAACAGAACAAACCATAAAGTTCAATAATATTGACTTATAATTGCCATCATGTTAAACTTTTAGAAAATGTTTAATCGTGTTTACAATGAAGGGATTCTTAAATGAAGCGTATTCTCATTTATTTAATTTTATTATCATTTTCCCTAAGTGGATGTCAAAATAAAGAAAAAATAATAACGGCGAGTAATTTTATGCTTAACACTGTTGTTGTTATTAACATATATGATAGCGAGGAAGAATCGTTAACTTCGGAATCTTTTAAGGAAATTGGCAGGTTGGAGAAAATATTATCCGCAGATTATGACGGCGGAGATTTATATAATTTAAATAAAGGCGAAGGCTTGCAAACAAAGGTTGCGCCGGAATTGTTTTATGTTTTAAAAGAAAGCATTAAATATTCAGAGCTTTCAGGTGGGATGTTCGATGCATCAATAGGACCATTGGTGAGCCTTTGGGAAATTAAGGATGGCACAGGAAACGTCCCAGAGGATAAGAAAATTGAGGAAGCTTTAAATTTAATTAACTATAAAGAAATAGAACTAACAGAGCCGTACAATGTTAAGCTTGGAAAAGATATGAAAGTTCACTTAGGCGCAATTGCAAAGGGATATATAGCAGATTGCGTTAAAGATATGCTTATGGAAAAAGGGGTAAAAAGCGCAATAATTAACTTGGGAGGTAATGTACTGTTAATCGGGGGCAAGCCTGATGGAGGAGATTTTAAAGTGGGCATACAAAACCCATATGATTCCACCGGGAGTTATATAGGCATTGTTCGCGTAAAGGACAAAAGCATTGTTTCTTCCGGCTCTTATGAAAGGTTTTTTGAAAAAGACGGAAAAACATATCACCATATTTTAAATCCATTTACTGGCTTTCCGGCAGATAACGAGCTAATACAAACAACCATAATTTCGGAAAAATCATTAGATGGGGATGCCCTTTCTACAACAGCTTTTTTGCTGGGGCTAAAGGACGGATACGCAATGATTGAGGGTTTAGAAAATACTGAAGCGATTTTTGTTACAAGGGATAAAAAAGTTTATCTGACTTCTGGGCTTGACGAAAAAATATTTACTTTAACTAATAAAGATTATTCTGAAATGGAGATGTAATATATGAATTATAAAATTGAAAATGAAATACTTGAAGTAACAATAAATACGTTAGGTGCAGAGCTTCAAAACGTTAGAAATAAAAAAAGCGGTATAGAATATATGTGGCAAGGTGAAGAAAGCATATGGAAAGACCGTGGGCCGAATTTATTTCCTGTTATTGGTAGGCTAAAAGAGGGGAAATATTCTCTTGATGGCAAGGATTATTTTATAGATAGGCACGGTTTTGCAAAACATACTGAATTTAATGTTGTAAGCCAAGCAGATAACGAAATTGTGTTTTCTATAATGAATAATGAGAAAACATTAAAGGTTTATCCGTTTGAATTTGAATTTAGAGTAGTTTACACCCTTGATGAAAATAAATTAATAAAAAAATATGAAGTTGTAAATTTAAGTGAAAATGTTATGTTTTACGAAGCAGGAGGGCATGACGGTTTTAGTCTGGAGTTAACCCAAGATTATAAATTTGAGGATTATTTTCTCGAATTTAAGGGTAATGAGACTTTAAGCCAAATAACCCTTGACGAAAATGTTTTGCTTAATAAGGAAGAAGCCGTTTTTAAACTAGAAAACGGAAGAATAAACCTTAATATGGATTTATTTATAATTGATACTTTAATATTTAAGAATATTAAAAACAGCTGGGTTAAACTTGGCTCAAACAAACATAACTATTCTGTGGAATTAAATTTTGAGGGTTTTCCTTATTTAGCGGTTTGGACGAAATATTTGCCGGGAAATAACGCAAAATATTTATGTATAGAACCATGGACGTCTTTGCCGGACTGTAATTATTTGGGTTTTGAACTTGATAAAAAAGAGGGTATAAAGGCTGTATTGCCGGGAAGCAGAGATATTGCCGAATATACAGTTGCGTTTAATTAATATACGCTTCACCGAAATCCACTTGCGCCTTACCACCCGGGTGATACCCTTGAGGGCGTGTTGAATATTGATTAATAAATTTTAAAACGATGTAAAAATGCCCCTAAATCCGGTGGTTTTTACATCTAAGAGCCTGTTTGGAATCTCGCTTTTAGTGAATTTTTAAGCAAATTTTTTGAATCGAAAGGAAGTGGTGAACGTTCATACTAGAAGAAGTATGGGCGTTTGCCACTGACGCAGCGATTGGGAAAATTTGCCGAAAAGACAGTGAAATGGAGATTCCAAACAGGCTCTAAAATTTTCCAAATGAGGATTACTCAACACGCCTATTGTAAGAAGACGTAGCCATTTATTTATATATTTTGCTATGACGGTGGAATATATGTAATTTGATGTTAATATACAGCAATTGATTAAACGCAAAAAAATAGTTGCCTATGGGTTTTTGCCCAAAGACAACTATTTACTACTACAGGGGTAGAAGGACTCGAACCCTCAAGAACGGTTTTGGAGACCGGCATGTTACCATTACATCATACCCCTAAGCTGCATAAGCTATATTACACTAAAAAGTAAAATTAGTCAAGTAATTTTATTTAAATCTTGTAATTTTTAAATTGAGTAAATTCCACAGTGGAACGGATGGAGGAATTTAGAGCTTATCCCTTATGGGCGTGTTGAAATTTTCCAAATAAGGATTATTCAACACGCCCCTTATTTTTTTGGTAATTTTTTAGTATTTCTGCCGAAGTGCACGGAAGCGGCGACGAAGCGCACTCGACAGCATGTACGTAAGAAGCCGCTAACAAAGCTATGCGGCAAAAAGATAAAAAAATACTAAAAAATTAATTTAGGGATAAGCTCTTAGTGTGGAACAGAAAAAGTAGTAGAATTAAGTCTGGAAAATAATTTTAGAACGAAGAGATACAATACCAAACATAACTGTTTATGTTTTTGCAAATGGCTATAAATTAGCATAAACCTTGCCATTAAGCATTAGATTATATGTGAGTTTATATTATTTAATGTGAGTTCGACGAAAATTATAAAAAACATAATTTTCAACGAACTTTGATTATATTCCCACAATTTGCGACAAAAACCGCCGTAAATTATTGCTCATAACATGAGAATTGCTCCGCAATTAAGCCGCTAAAGCGGCTTTTCGACTTCGTCGAACTCACGTTATTTAAGACTTTCAGGGTTTAAGCATTCTAATTCCGGCAATACAAAAATTCCATTTTTGCGAATAAGAACGTCATCGAAATAAATTTCTCCGCCGCCGTATTCTTCTGTTTGGATGCAAACCAAATCCCAATGGATTGCGCTGTCATTGCCGTTGCTTGCTTCTTCATAACAAGAGCCGGGGGTGAAATGGAAAGAGCCTTTAATTTTTTCATCAAATAAAGTATCTTTCATAGGTTTGCTAATATATGGGTTTACGCCTATGGCAAATTCACCAATGTATCTTGCGCCTTCGTCCGTGTCAAAAACTTTATTTATTCTTTCGGTGTCGTTTGCTTCTGCTTTTACAATTTTGCCGTTTTCAAAATGAAGACAAATATTATCAAATGTAAAGCCGTGGAACAAGGACGGTGCGTTATATGTTAATATGCCGTTAATGGAATTTTTTACAGGGGCAGTGTAAACTTCTCCGTCTGGAATGTTTCTTAAACCGGAGCACTTTACTACACCAATGTCTTTTATTGAAAAGCTTAAATCTGTCCCTTTGCCTGTTATTCTAACTTTGTCCGTCTTTTCCATAAGCTTAACAAGAGGACTCATTGCTTCTGCCATTTTTGCATAGTCTAAATTGCAAACGTTGTAATAAAATTCTTTAAAGCCTTCAATGCTTGTGCCGGAAAGCTGTGCCATGCTCTGGTTTGGATAGCGCAAAACAACCCATTTTGTTTTTGCAACGCGAATTTCATGGTGAACAGGGTGATAATAATATTTTTGGTTTAAGTCCATTTTTTCGGAATCAACGTCGGAATGCTCATTGGTGTTAGAAGTAGCACGAATTCCGATATATGCATCCATTTCAGACATTCTTTTAGCATGAAATTCCGAATTTTTTTGAATTTGTTCTTTGGATAAACCTAATAAAATTTCTCTGTCTGTTGTTTCGTCATAAATTTCGCAGAAGGGAACGCCGCCGGCTTTGTAAACCTCTTTAATAATTAAGTTAAGTAGAGGAATTCCTGAAGTTCCTTTGCATTCAATTAAAACTTTTTCACCTTTTTGCAGGTTGCAGGAATAATTGACTAAATTTTTTGCAAGCTGCTGATTTCTTATATCCATAAACATTCTCCTTAAATATAATTATTACAAGTTATTATAACTCTTTTTTTAGGGTTAATAAATTAAAATTTTATTACGATTTTTTATATTGTAATAAAGATAAAGAATGGTCTAAGAGCCGGTTCAGAATCTCGCTTTTGGTGAACTTTTGAGTGAGACTTTGAGCAGGCTATAAGGCAGCTAAATGTCGATTCTTGACAAATTTTCTTTTTTAAACATCCCCTAGCATAAATATCACCTTTTATTAATAAGTTAGTCTAAGGAAAGCATCTTCTTTTATAGCTATAGCTATTTGCAAAAACATAAACCCATAAGGAGGACGCCGTTTTGGATGAGAGTAACGGTTTTTTTACGTTTAAGGGCTATATTCAGATTGACGAAAACGAAATCACGGCATCAATGGAAGACTACCTAGAAATGATTTTCAGGCTTTATGAACAAGGTGAGGTTATTAGAATAAGCAAACTATCGGAAATTCTTCACGTAAAGCCGTCATCTGCTTCAAAAATGGTTGTAAATCTTAAGGAAAAAGGGTTTGTGGAATTTGAAAAGTACGGCTATATTAACCTTACTGATAAAGGGATAGGGCTTGGAAAATATCTGCTATTTAGGCATAATACAATAAGTGGTCTTCTATGTTACATAAATGATACAGAAGACGAATTAGAACAAGTTGAAAAAATAGAACACTTTATAAATCTTAAAACAGTTAATAATATGAAAAAACTTCTTGACAAATTAAGGGGGCACCCTTGAGAGCTGTTTATGTTTTTGCAAATAAGTTTGAAAATGGATTAGGCCGCCGGAAATTTCGGCGGCCTTACTAGCAATTTGATAAAACATTACAGAAAAGCTATTTTTATTATCCGATTGCGTTATGAGTAAATGCTGCAACTGCGCAAGTTGGGATAACACAAATAGCGCCAAGTGGATTGCTGCATTCATTGAAACTACAGCCGCAGCCACCGCCCCAATTGTTCCAGCCGCCGCCGCCCCAATTGTTCCAGCCGCTGCCCCAGTTGTTCCAGCCGCCGCCCCAGTTGTTGAAGCCGCCTGAGCAAGAACTGCCAACCGGGCATGCCGGTGGAGCGCCAACGTCACACAAAAGCCTAATGCAATTGCAATCAGCTGAAATGAGAACGCCTGTAAAGCCTGCTCCTGATAAACCTCCGCTAGTTGTGAAAACTGTAACTGTTTGACCAAGATAGCGAATCATACTTTCGCATAAACAGTTAATCCAATTATCCATGAATTTTCCTCCTTATAATTTATAATAAAGGAGTTGTACACCCCTAATTCCATACTATGTAAAAGCTTAAAAAGTGTTACAAGCTGTTTTTAAAAAACAAAATGAAATTTAACTATTGACTTATAAACAGTAGTGCAATATACTGTTTATAGATTAGTAGATGGATGGAGAGAAAGGGGAGATTACTTTTTGACAAAGCAGGAATTTCTTAATTCTATACAGAAAAAACTTAGATGGCATATTTCTAAAGAGGAAATTGGCAGGATATTAGAAAAATACGACAATTACTTTGAATCAAACATTGATAAAAGTGAAGAACAATTAGTCCTCGAATGTGGAAGTGTGGATTTGATTGTTGACGAAATTATATTTGAAAACGGCGGTAAGAAATTTATAAAAACACATTTTCGATTTAGCTTACTTACGAAAATTTATTTATCAAATGCGTTTTTAATTTTAATTTTATTAACAATGAACTATTTTTTCATAACATTACCAATAAAAGATTTAGCTAAACCCCAAGGTCAAGAGATATCTTTAATTTCAAAAATTGTATTTTTATGTCCCGTAGAAAAAATGGGAAGCACTTTTAATATTATTATATCAACTAGCATTCTATTTTTTTGGACACTCGCAGTAATCGCAGTTGTTTATATTATAAAAACAGGAATAATACTGATTCCAAATCTTATATCAAATGTTGTAGCAGCAGTTTATTTAACATCAATAATGCGAATTCTAAAAAACTTGTCATCTGTAAATGATTTTACAAAGCGAGTTAATTCTCAATTTACCATATTATTATGGGGGTTTACAATTTCGATTATTTGTGTTCTTGTAGTATTCTTTGTTCTAAGGAGGGCAAACAAATGATTGCCCAGCTTAAAAAAGGCGTTCTGGAATTTTGTGTTTTGCACACACTTAACAGTAAAGAACTATATGGGTATGAAATAATGAAAAAAATTACCAGTACATTTGATGATACCAGTGAACAAACTATCTATACAATTTTGCGCAGGCTGCTTGCTGATGGATATACAGAATGCTTTTCTAAAGATGAATCAAATGGTCCTCCCAGAAAATATTATCGTTTAACACCAGAAGGACAAAAATATCTTGAAAGGTGCTGTAACGATTGGAAGTATATTCAAGATGCGGTAACTATAATCATTAAGGGGTAAAATCTATAGTTAAGAGAAATTGAGTAACTGTGCCCGATTTAAGAGCCAGTCTAATCTATATTAGACTGGCTCTTAAGGCAGTTGAAAAAATTCCAGTATTACAGCATCTTTTTCAAATATGACCCTGTGTAGGATTTTTTGCTTTTAGCAACATCTTCCGGTGTGCCGCTGGCGATAATTTTTCCGCCTTTGTCTCCGCCCTCTGGGCCTAAGTCTATAATGTAGTCTGCGGTTTTAATAACGTCAAGATTATGTTCAATAACAACTACTGTGTTTCCGCCCTCCGCTAGGGTTTGTAAAATTCCAATTAGTTTGTGAACATCCGCCGCATGAAGCCCTGTAGTCGGCTCGTCTAAAACATACATAGTTTTGCCTGTATTTCGTTTGGAAAGCTCTGTTGCAAGCTTTACCCTTTGGGCTTCGCCGCCGGAAAGAGTAGTGGAGGATTGCCCCAGCTTAACATAAGAAAGCCCAACATCGCTTAAAACTTGAAGTTTTTCCCTAAGTCTTGGTAGATTCTCAAAAAACTCCACACCCTCGCCAATGGTCATTTCCAATACATCGGAAATTGTTTTGCCTTTGTATTTAACTTCCAATGTTTCACGATTATATCTTTTTCCGCCGCAAACCTCGCAGGGCACATAAACGTCTGGCAAAAAGTGCATTTCAATTTTAATTATACCGTCCCCGGAGCAGGCTTCGCATCTGCCGCCTTTAACGTTAAAGGAAAACCGCCCTTTTTGGTAACCTCGGATTTTTGCTTCCGGCGTTTGGGAAAAAACATCACGTATAAGGTCAAACAGCCCTGTATATGTTGCCGGGTTTGAACGGGGAGTTCTGCCGATTGGAGACTGGTCTATATTTATTATTTTGTCAAGAAGTTCGATTCCTAACATTTCTTCGTGAATGCCCGGTTTCATTTTAGCTCGGTTTAAGTCCCTTGCAAGCCGTTTATATAAAATTTCATTTACCAAGGAAGATTTACCTGAGCCAGAAACTCCTGTAACACAAGTGAAAACTCCAAGGGGTATAGAAACGTCTACATTTTTTAAGTTGTTTTCTTTACAGCCTTTAATTATAAGTTTGTTTTCGCCCATAGGGCGTCTTTCAGCAGGCACTTCTATTTTAATTTTTCCGCTTAAATAAGATCCGGTAAGGGATTTATCACAATTAAGTAAATCTTGAGGCTTTCCGGAAAAAATAACCTCACCGCCGTTAACTCCAGCAAAAGGGCCAATATCTACAATAAAGTCGGATTCCATCATTGTATCTGAATCGTGTTCAACGACAATTAACGTATTTCCAATATCCTTTAAATGCTTTAAAGTCTTTAAAAGCTTGTCATTATCTCGCTGGTGAAGCCCTATAGACGGTTCATCCAATATATAAACAACACCAACAAGACCAGAGCCAATTTGGGTGGCAAGCCTAATTCTTTGGGCTTCGCCGCCGGACAAAGTGCTTGCGGAACGAGATAGCGTCAAATAATCAAGTCCAACATCCAGTAAAAAGCCAGTTCTTGCGTGTATTTCCTTTAAAATCTGCTCGGCAATAATCATTTGCGAAGGTGTAAGCTCTAAACCGGAAAAAAACTCCTGGACGGAAGCGACTGTAGAGTTTGTTATATCCGATATGTTTTTCCCGGCGATTTTAACTGCCAGAACCTCTGGTTTAAGACGTTTCCCTTTACAAGCCGGGCATTCTATGTTTGTCATTAAAGCTTCATATTCTTGACGCATGTAATCTGAGCTTGTTTCTTTATATCTTCGCTGTAAGCTGTTTATTATACCCTCAAAAGCCCAAGAATAGCTTTTTGTTTCTCCGCCGCTGGCATATTCAATATTTATTTTTTTATCTCCTGTGCCGTATAAAATTATGTTTTTAATCTGGTCACTAAGCTGTGAATAAGGGGTGGTTATATCAAAGTTATATTCCTTTGCAAGCGCTTTGTATAATGAATTTGCAATGCTTGTATCGGACTGGGCAGAGTTCCAGCCCGGGGCAAAAACTGCACCTTCCAAAAGGCTTAAATTAGGGTTTTGAATAACCAGCTCCGGATCAATTTTCATTTGCATTCCAAGCCCCATACATTCAGAGCAAGCACCGGCCGGGTTGTTAAATGAAAACAACCTCGGTTCAACTTCTTCAAGGCTTATGCCGCAATCTGGGCAGGCAAAGCTTTGGCTAAACATAAGTTGTTGGCCGTTTTCACAATCTACAACTAAAAGCCCTCCGGAAAGATGCATTACAGTTTCGATAGAGCCGGAAAGCCTTTTTTGCATATCAGGCTTTACAATTAGCCTGTCTACGACTATTTCAATTGTATGCTTTTTGTTTTTCTCTATTTTTATCTCTTCAGTAAGCTCGTAAATTATGCCGTCAATTCTGACACGGACGTAACCGCTTTTTCTGGCATCTTCCAAAAGTTTTGTATGCTCGCCTTTTCTGTTTCTAACAACAGGGGCAAGAAGCTGAATTTTCATTTTTTCCGGCAAAGCGCAAATACTATCTACAATTTGGTCAACAGTCTGCTTTTTTATTTCTTTACCGCATATATGGCAATGGGGAGTGCCAACTCTTGCAAATAAAAGACGTAAATAATCGTAAATTTCAGTAACCGTGCCGACTGTGGAGCGTGGGTTATGGTTTGTTGTTTTCTGGTCTATGGAAATTGCAGGGGAAAGCCCCTCAATAAAATCTACATTAGGCTTTTCCATTTGGCCCAAGAATTGGCGTGCGTATGCGGAAAGGGATTCCACATACCGTCTTTGCCCCTCTGCGTAAATTGTGTCAAATGCAAGGGAAGACTTGCCCGAACCGCTAATGCCGGTAAACACAACAAATTGATTTCTTGGTATTTCTAAATCAATATTTTTTAAGTTATGCTCCCTTGCGCCTTTTATTATTATTTTGTCATGCGACATTTTAGTCCTCTTCTCATTTCAAAAATTTCTTAAGTGCAATAATCTCGTCTCTTAAATTTGCGGCTCGTTCAAAGTGTAAATCCATTGCCGCTTGTTTCATTTCTTTTTCAAGCTTTTTAATTGAATCTCTGATTTCATTAACACCCATAGATTCAGGGTCTTTATCAAGCCCCATGGTTTTCTTCTCATCCGGGGTTATAGTTGCGTGTATAATGTCGTGAACTTTTTTGATTATAGTTTTAGGTGTAATTCCATGTAATTTATTGTATTCCATCTGAATTGCCCGGCGGCGGCTGGTTTCGTTAATTGCTCTTTGCATAGAATCAGTAATTTTGTCTGCATACATTATAACTTTTGCTTCGGAGTTTCTCGCCGCACGTCCTATTGTCTGGATTAATGAGGTTTCAGAACGCAAAAAACCCTCTTTATCGGCATCAAGTATAGCAACCAAAGCTGTTTCGGGAATATCAAGCCCTTCACGAAGCAGATTTATGCCTACAAGCACGTCAAATACGTTAAGCCGCAAATCTCGTATAATTTCAAGCCTTTCAAGGGTATCAATGTCAGAATGCAAATATTTAACTCTAACGCCGTGTTCGCCTAGATATTTTGTCAAGTCTTCCGCCATTTTTTTAGTAAGAGTTGTTACTAAAACTTTAAAGCCTTTATTAACCGTTAAGTTAATTTCCGTCAATAAATTGTCAATTTGCCCTTTTATTGGGCGAATGAATATTTCAGGGTCAAGCAGCCCTGTTGGGCGGATAATTTGCTCTATAGGCTTATCTCCGTGTTCATATTCATAAGGACCTGGTGTTGCCGAAACAAACATCAATTGATTAATTTTGTTTTCAAATTCGTTAAATTTAAGTGGTCTGTTATCAAGAGCAGAGGGCAGACGGAAGCCGAAATTTACTAAAGTGGTCTTTCGGGATTTATCTCCCTCATACATGCCCCGAACCTGTGGCAGAGAAACGTGAGACTCGTCGGCGATAATTAAAAAGTCATCGGGAAAATAGTCCAAAAGAGTATGAGGAGTGCTTCCCGGCTCTCTTTGAGACAAATGCCTTGAATAATTTTCAATACCCGAACAAAACCCCATTTCCCTGAGCAGTTCTATATCATAATTTGTTCTTTGCATAATTCTCTGGGCTTCCAGCAGCTTGTCCTCGGATTTAAACAGTTTAATTTGCTCCGCAAGCTCTGTCTCAATAGTGCCAATTGCCGTTTCAAGCTTATCCCTTGTTGTAACGTAGTGAGAAGCAGGGAATATTGTTATATGGTTCAAGTATGCCCTTATTTCCCCTGTTACAACATGAATTTCCGCAATTCTTTCAACTTCATCGCCGAAAAATTCAACTCTGTAAGCAGTTTCCGAAGAATACGCCGGGAAAATTTCCACAACGTCTCCTCTAACACGAAAAGTTCCCCGGATAAAGTTCATATCGTTTCTGTCATACTGTATTTCCACAAGCTTTTTTAAACACTCATCACGCTCTTTAATCATTCCCGGGCGCAGAGTAAGGCAAAGAGCGTTATAATCAATAGGGTCGCCAAGACCGTAAATACATGAAACGCTGGCAACAATAATAACGTCTCTACGTTCAAATAATGATGCGGTTGCAGAATGCCTTAATTTATCTATTTCATCGTTTATAGACGAATCTTTTTCAATATAAGTGTCGGAGGAAGGAACATACGCCTCCGGCTGATAATAATCGTAATAGCTTACAAAATACTCAACGGCATTGTTGGGGAAAAACTCCTTAAATTCGCTAAACAACTGTGCCGCAAGAGTTTTGTTGTGTGCCATAACAAGTGTAGGGCGTTGCAGCCTTTGAATAACGTTTGCCATTGTAAATGTTTTGCCAGAACCTGTAACGCCCATAAGGGTTTGAAATTTCTTTCCGCTTTTAAAGCCGGAAACAAGGGCGTCAATTGCCTCCGGCTGGTCGCCGGTGGGCTTAAATTCGGAAACTAAGTTAAATTCCATATGTTCAACCTCCCAGGTTATTATAGCATAGCATAAATATTTTGTATAGATAAAAAAACAAATGTTCGTACTAAAAAAGGGCTGTTAAATTAAGGCAGCCCCTTTTTGTTATTATTATGTATTTTTCGGTAGTTATTCTTCCTTAGGTAATACTAAATTTAAAACAAGTGCGATAAGGGTTGCCGCAGCAATTCCGTTGCCGCCGAATATGTATTGAAGCCATTGTGGGAAATGTGCCATTGCGCCAGCTGCAAGACCTGCACCTTGCCCAAAGCCAACGCCTATACCTAAAGAAAGGGCAATTATTAATGTGTTGCGCCCATCAAGCTTAACTTGTTGTAAAAGCCCGATGCCGGAAACTGTAATAGAGCCAAACATGCCAATTACTGCGCCCCCTAAAACTGCTGGAGGAATTGAGGAAAAAAACACTCCTAAAGGCGTTAAAAGCCCGGCAAAAATTAAAAATATTGCGCCGCAGGCAATAGTAAATTTGTTAACAACTCTTGTCATGCGGACAAGTCCTACGTTTTGGCTGAAAGATGTTAAAGGAGAAACGTTAAAAATGGAAGCAAAAAAGCTGGAAAAACCGTCGGAAAGAATCGAGCCCCGAAGCTCTTCGTCGGTTGGTTCTCTGTCAAGCCCACCTTGAGTAACGCCGGAAGTATCACCGATTGTTTCCATTGCTGTAACTATAAACATAAAAAGCATAGGAATAATTGCACCAAGTTTAAACTCAATGCCGTACTTAAATGGCATTGGTATAGAAATTATGCCTTTTGAAAAAATGTCTGTAAGGACGAAATTAAAAGTTTGCTGTTCCACCGGAATTACGTAATGCATAATAAGAGCAAGAAAATATCCGGCAATCATAGCGATAAGCATACTGGCAAGGTTTGCAAGCCCTTTTGCGTAAGTTTTTAAAACAACGATAACAAGTATAACAAAAAATGCAATGCCTAAATTTTGGAGTGAGCCGAAGTTAGGGTTAAACTGAGGCGTACCGCCACCAGCCATAGCCTGAATACCAACGGGCAAAAGAGTAAGACCGATTGAAAGCACTGTAATCCCTGTTACAAGAGGAGGGAAAAATCTTCTCAAATGCTTCATAAAAACGCCGAGAGACATTTCAAACAAACCGCCAACAAGGCCGGCGCCCATAAGCGCACCCCAGCCAAAAGTTCCGGCAATAAAGCTGTTTACACCTAAAAAAGCGGAGCTAGTACCCATAACAACAGGAAGCCCTGCACCAATAGGTCCGATTTTGTATAACTGTACTAAAGTCATTAACCCGGCAAGAACCATAGCGCATTGACAAAGGTACGCAATGTCAACAGTACCTCCCAGAGCGCCGCCTACAATAAGCAAAGGCGTTAAATTACCCACAAACATTGCAAGAACGTGCTGCATTCCTAAAGTTGCCGCTGTAAACAAAGGCGGCTTACCCTCAAGCTGGTAAACGAGCTTTTCTTGTTCTTTCATATTAAACCCCTCCCTAAATTTTTGTGTAATACTATTTTATGAGAAATTAATTGGATTAACCCAGTCATAAGGTGTTTTTTGATAAACATAATAATTTAGCCAATTAGCAAAAAGCAAATTAGAATGGGAACGCCATGTTACAACAGGGGGCTGATTTGGGTCATCATTTTTAAAATAATTTTTTGGTATTTCAATATCCATGCCTTTATTAACGTCTCTGTAATATTCGTTGGCTAAAGTCATAGGGTCGTATTCGGAATGACCTGTTACAAATATTTGTCGTCCGTCTTTGGAAACAACAAGATATACCCCGGCTTCTTCAGATTCTGAAAGGGTTTCCAAAGACATATGCCTTGCAATGTCTTCTTTATAAACAGTGGTGTGTCTTGAATGAGGCACATAAAAACAGGAGTCAAAACCTCTTAAAAGGTTAACGTTATCCCTGTTTATGAAATGAGGGAAAACCCCGAACATTTTTTGGGGAAGCTGAAATTTAGGTATGCCGTAATGATAATACAAAGCGGCTTGCGCTCCCCAGCAAATATGCATAGTGTTGGTTACGTTAAGTTTTGTCCATTCCAAAACTTTAGTAAGCTCATCCCAGTATGTAACCTGCTCAAAAGGCATTGTCTCTATAGGTGCTCCGGTTATTATCATACCGTCGAACTTTTGGTCTTTAACCTCGTTAAATGTGTGGTAAAACGTATCTAAATATTGGGTAGATGTGTTTTTGGACATATGGCTTTCCATATGTAGCAAAAACACATCTATTTGAAGCGGAGTATTGCCGATTAACCTTAATAGCTGAACTTCGGTTGTTTGTTTAACAGGCATAAGGTTTAAAATGGCAATTCTAAGAGGGCGAATATCCTGATGAAACGCCCTGTGTTGATCCATAACGAAAATGTTTTCTTCTTTTAAAATACTTTTAGCAGGTAGAAAATTAGGTATTCTTATGGGCATATTATATGTCTTCCTCGGTTTCTAATGAGTCTTCTTTGTAGCGGTTAAAAAGCTTGTTAAGATATAAAAGTTTTTCTATTAAGTCATCTGAAAGCATTTCTTGTGTATAACGGAAACGCCAATTACCAGCGGCTGTGCCTGGGGTATTCATACGTGCAAAAGATCCTAACCCCATAACATCCTGTAATGGAACAATAGCGTAAGCCGCAACAGAGGAAAACAAAAGGCGGATTAAATCCCAAGCAGGGTCGCTGCCGGAAACATTCATAATTCTTCTGAAATAATCTTTATATTTTTCGTCGGCTTTTTCGTACCAGCCAAGGGTTGTGTCGTTGTCGTGAGTGCCTGTGTAAGCCACTGTGTTTGTCGTTTCAAAATTATGAGGTATATAAGGGTCGTTTGCGCCGCCTTCAACGCCGAATTGGAGTATTCTCATGCCGGGAAGAGAATATTTGTTCCTTAAAGCGTCAACGTCTTCTGTAATTAAGCCTAAATCCTCAGCAATAATAGGAAGTTCTCCCAATTTTGCACGAACTGTTGCGAAAAGCTGGTCTCCCGGGGATTTTAACCATTCTCCGTTTACGGCAGTTTCTTCGCCGTATGGAACAGCCCAACAAGCTGCAAAACCTCTGAAATGGTCTATGCGTAAAATGTCAACTGATTTTAGGCTTTCGGCTATGCGCATAACCCACCATTTAAAATTTGTGGATTTATGTTTATCCCAGTTATAAATAGGATTTCCCCATAACTGACCTGTAACGCTGAAATAATCCGGCGGAACTCCAGCAACCTTTGTTGGGTTGCCTTTTTTATCCAAATGGAATAAACTTGGGTTAGCCCAAACGTCGGAAGAGTCCATTGCAATAAAAATAGGAATATCGCCGATAATCTTTATATCAAAGCCGTTAGCATATTCTTTAATTTTTTGCCACTGTTTGAAAAATTCATATTGAAGAAATTTTTCAAACTCAATCTCTTTTGCCAAAAGCTTAGACCATTTTTGCACAGCGGCTTTATGACGTTTTTTAATTTCATTGGGCCATGAAACCCATGCTGCTCCGTAATAATAATCTTTAACAGCATCTTCATTAAGCTTATCAGCGTTATCAAGCTTAAATTCATTATATTCCTTAGATTCAAATTCAAACCGCCGTTTTTCAATTAAATGTTGTTTTATTGCAACAAACAGGGAATAATCATCAAGCCATTCCTTGTTGTTTTGGCAAAATTCCTTAAATGTTTCGTATTCTTGATTGTTGTCGCTTGCAAAGCGTTCATAAGCTTTTTTGTATAAGCCGTATTTAAACTCAATAACTGCGCCGTAATCAACGCTATTATCGTCAAACTGAGGCATACCTTCAAAGTCCCCGTCCTGTAAAAGTCCATCTTCTTTAAGAATATCAGGGCTTATTAAAAGAGGGTTACCAGCATGGGTAGAAAAGCTTTGATATGGAGAATCTCCAAAACTTGTAGGGCCTAGAGGAAGTATTTGCCAAAGCTTTATGCCGCATTTTTTAGCAAAGTCGATAAAGTCATAAGCACCCTGCCCAAGATCTCCGATACCGAAGCGGGAAGGGAAGGACGTCGGGTGAGCCAAAATACCGCTCAATCGTTCAAGTACCATTTTTTTTACCTCCTGCAAATTTCATAAATTTGTTATTATTATTGCTATGTTTGCTTTTTATTTTAAAACAGGATATAATAATAGTCAAACATTAATTGTAAAAGAAAGGAAAAAAATTTAATGGATAAATGTTTTTATATTACTACACCAATTTATTATCCAAGTAATAAGTTTCATATAGGTAATTCGTATACTACACTTGCAGCCGACTGTATGGCTAGGTATAAAAAGTTACGAGGTTATGATGTTTTGTTTTTAACAGGCACAGACGACCACGGGCAAAAAATTGAAAAAGTTGCTGCTAAAAACGGTGTTACGCCCATTGAATACGTGGACGGTATTGTTAAAAACGCAAAAGAGCTTTGGGCTTCTTTAGATATTAACTATGATATTTTTATCCGAACAAGCGAAAATTATCACGTAAGAACTGTACAAAAAATTTTTAAAACATTATATGAAAAAGGATTTATATACAAAAGCGAATACGAAGACTGGTATTGTACAGATTGTGAAACATTTTATACCGACAGGCAGCTTGTTAACAAAAAGTGCCCGGACTGCGGACGTGGCGTTGAAAAATTAAAAGAAGAAAGCTATTTTTTCAAATTATCAAGTTTTCAAAAAGCCATAGAAGAACATTTTGAGAAAAACCCTGAATTTTTGCTTCCTTTATCTCGTAAAAACGAAATGATTAACAATTTCTTAAAACCGGGGCTTACAGACTTATGCGTTTCCAGAACATCATTTACATGGGGCGTGCCTGTAGATTTTGACGAGGGACATGTTGTATACGTTTGGATTGATGCATTGTCAAATTATATAACCGCTTTGGGCTTTATGTCCGACGACGATACATTGTATAAAAAGTTTTGGCCGGCGGACGTTCACTTAATGGGAAAAGAAATTGTGCGCTTTCATGCAATTATTTGGCCTGCAATATTAATGGCTCTTGATTTGCCACTTCCTAAAAAACTTTTTGGTCATGGCTGGATAACCGTTGACGGACAGAAAATGTCAAAATCCGTTGGTAACGTTGTAGACCCAATGTTTTTAACAGAGCGTTACGGTGTAGATGCCGTTCGTTATTTTGTTTTGAGAGAATTCACATTCGGGCAGGACGCTAACTTTTCTTACGAGGCACTTCTTCAAAGAATTAATTCGGATTTAGCTAACGACTTAGGTAATCTTCTTTCAAGAACATGCGGCATGATTATAAAATACTTCGGAGGAGAATTGCCAGCTGAACAGCAGGAAGCGGAAATCGACGAAGAAATTATAAAAATTAGCGTTAAAATGATTGAAAACGTGGAAAACCGTATGGAAGAACTTGCTTTTGAAGATGGGCTTATTGAAATTTGGGCTTTTATAAGAAGAATTAATAAATATATAGATGAAAATGAGCCGTGGGTTTTAGTTAAAGACGAAACAAAAAAACCAAGGCTTGCAAGGGTGTTATACAATTTAGCAGAAAGCTTAAGAATTATTTCTGTTTTAATTTCACCTGTATTAACAAAAACCCCAAGTGCAATTTGGGAGCAGCTTAACATTAATGATGATATCTATAAAACATGGGAATCAACTAAAAATTTCGGATTACTTGACAATAATGTTAAAGTAACAAAAGGTGATATAGTTTTCCCAAGGCTTGAAATTAAGGAAGAGCTGGAATTTATTAACAGCAGCAAGTCGGAGGAAAAATAATGTATTTTGAATCGCACGCCCATTACGATGATGAAAGATACGACGGCGACAGGGACAAGCTGTTATCTTCCTTAAAAGATTATGGAGTAGACATTGTTATAAACGCCGGGGCAACAATGGATTCGTCTAAAAAAAGTATTGAGCTTTCCAAAAAATATCCGTTTATTTATGCCGGGGTAGGGGTTCACCCTCATGACGTTAAAGATATGACTGAAGCGGACATTGAAACGCTTTATAATTATTGTCAAAACGAAAAAGTAGTTGCTGTTGGGGAAATTGGTCTTGATTTTTATTACGACAATTCCCCAAGAGAGCTTCAAAAATATTGGTTTAAAAAACAACTGGAGCTTGCGGAGCAGGTGGACCTACCAGTAATCATTCATTCAAGAGATGCAAGCCAGCTTACATTTGACATAATTAAAGAAAGCAAAGTTAGAAAAGGCGTTATTCATTGCTTTTCAGGCAGCCCGGAGCTTGCCTTGGAGTACGTTAAAATGGGGTTTTATATAGGCATTGGCGGTGTTGTAACTTATTCAAATGCAAAAAATGTCGTTAAAACCGTAGAGGTTTTAAATTTAAACAATATATTAATAGAAACAGATTGTCCGTATTTATCCCCAGTACCTATGCGTGGTAAGAGGAATAGCTCACAATACTTAAATTATATTTGCGATAAAGTTGGAATCATTAAACAAATGCCCGGTGAAAAAGTAGCCGAAATTACCTCTATTAATGGTCATAGACTATTTTCGACAAAAAAAAATATTGATTAATTGTTACGGATGTGTTAATATATATTAGTAAATATGGAACAAAACTGTTTTTTTGCGGCTGAAAGGAGCAGGTTTTTAACATAATTTACTTAATACCAGGTTTATTTATTAATAAACTGGAAAGTATATAAACATAAGAATTATTTGGTTAAAATAATGTCGAATTAACTGAATGCTATTCGTAATATATTACTCAATTATTACGTAGATATTACGTAGGGTAATTAAGGAGGAATTTTATTTTATGAAATATGTTAGAAGTTTTGTTATTGTGGCATTTTTTCTAGCTATATTAACAGGAACTGTTAACGCAATTTCAGCGCCGAAAGATGTTATGGTAACTGACAGAGGCGAAATAAGCTACTACTTGACAAGAGTTGAAACGGTAGAAGAGTTTTTTAAAGAAAACGATATTGTTATAGAAGAGCAAGACAAATTAAACGTCCCATTGACAGAAAAAATATTACCCGGTTATGTTACAAAAATTGTAATAACAAGAGGTTTACGTTTAGAAGTTATTATTGACGGAGCGACTGAGTTCATGTATGCCCCACAAGGTACTTATGCCGGTACATTTATTAAGCAGGTTGAAGAAAAAAATGGGCAAGAATATGTGTACGCTGGCAAGAAATCTGAACTTTTAGAGGAAGGTCAGGTTATAGAGCTAACTTCTGCTACTGAGGAAATAGTTCTTGAGGATGTTTCTGTCAGAGAAGAAAAAGTAATTGAAGAACTTGCCTATGACACTGTTTACATGTTTGATGATCAATTACTTCAAGGTAAAGTTGAAATTGAACAAAAAGGCGTAATGGGCTTAAAAGAAGTTACTTTTACAATAAGTGAAGTAGACGGAGAAGTTATTGAAAAAGCTGTGACTGGTGAAGCCATACTTTCTTTTCCTGTAACAAGAATTATTAAGCAAGGCACAAAAGAGCATGAAACAAAAGAAGTTGAAATAATTGAAGAACATGATATGCTTGGTGCTGTTAAAAAGCTTGTTATGAACGCATCTGCATACACTTTAAATAAAAGCTCTACAGGCAAAAACCCAGGTAGCCCGGGTTACGGCATTACTGCTTCCGGCATGAGAGCCCAGCATGGCATTGTTGCGGTTGACCCAAATGTTATACCGCTTGGAACGAAGCTTTATATTGATGGGTATGGCTATGCGGTTGCCGGAGATACTGGCGGAAGCATAAAAGGAAATAAAATTGACTTATTTTACAATACACAAAATGAATGTGTAGAATTCGGCAGAAAAGACATTAACGTCTATATATTGCAGGATGAAGAATAATGTCTTTATAAAAAAATTTATTGTTTTATAAAAAAATTTATCGAAATTTAATAAATTTATATTGAAAAAGTCTCTTAAAATGTGTTATAACATTATAAGGGGCTTTTTTTATTTATGAAAGAAGGGATATTTTGAAATTTTCTAGAAAATTCAAAACGCTAACCGTTTCTTTAATGGCTGCTTTATTGGTATTTACTAATAATCGGTTTATATCTGCAGAAGAGGTTATTAAAAGTATACCAGTTGAAATTCAAGAAAAAATCGGAATTACAAGACCGTTTTATGAAAATATTAATATAATTAAAGAGCCTTCAAGTATTTTGGTTTTATGTAATAAATATAATAAGCTGGAAAGTACATACGTGCCTGAGGATTTAGTTGATATTGGTGGAGGGCAAAAGCTGAAAAAGGAAGCAAAAGAAGCTTTATATGTTATGAGAGAGGATATGGCGAAAGAGGGGCACAAAATTACAGTGCGCTCTACATATAGAAGTTATGATAGGCAAAATACTATTCATAAACAATACATAAAAGCCAATGGACAAGCCCAAACGGACACTTTTTCCGCAAGACCCGGGCATTCTGAACACCAAACGGGGCTTGCTATTGATTTGGTACAGGCTGGAAACAATTCCTCGTCTCTTTCCGGAGCTAAATTTGAAAAAACAAAGCAATATCAATGGATGATTGAAAACGCATATAAATATGGGTTTATATTAAGGTACCCAAAAGAATACGAAAAAGTGACAGGGTATAAGTACGAACCATGGCATTGGCGATATGTTGGGGTAGAGGTTTCAACGTTTATGAGAGAAAACAACATTGCAACTTTTGACGAATATGTCGCAATGTACGTAATTACTGATATTGCTTAAAGTATAGGAGCCTGTATGAAATTTAAAAGAGCTAGGTATATTATAGTTTTTGCTTTAATAATTCTATTAGCCTTAACTGCATACAAATGGTACTTTGTTCAAAAAGTACCTGTTTTGCTTTATCACCACATTTTAAAAGAAGAAGAAAACAAATTATATAAAAATAATGGATACATAATAAGCCTTGAAGAATTTGAAGAACAAATGAAATACTTGTATGATAACGGCTTTCAAACATTAACGGCAAATGATATGGAAGATTTTATTTACAACGAAAAACCGTTGCCGGAAAAAAGCGTTTGGATTACTTTTGACGACGGATATTACAGCAACATTTATTATGCATACCCAGTATTGAAGAAATATGGATTTAAAGCAACGATTTTTGTTGTAACTTCTTATTTAATGGAGGTCTCAGAGCCGTTTAACCCAGATTTAATGAATATTATAAATATTCACGAAATTGGCGACACTTTAGATGTGTTTGAATACGCAAGCCACACAGACAATTTACATAGCATTAAAAACAGAAAATCCGCTTTTCAAACTGCATCTTACGATAGAGTGAGAGATGATTTAAACACTTCTATTTCTAAAGACTATATAACTAATAAAACTGTTTTTGCATATCCATATGGAAAATATAACAAACAAGGCATAAAAGCTTTGGAAGAGCTTGGGTTTAAATTGGGGGTAACTGTTAAAAAAGGCTATGTTGCAAAAGACAGTAACCCATATTTGCTAAAAAGGATAACAATTGGGCCTGATATGCCATTAGAACGCTTTAAGCAGTATGTAGATAAAAAGTCTTGAAAGGAATATTTATGGGAAGCGAAAATATAGACAAAGTTTTGCAAAAGCTTGAAGACATGGAAATAAAATATGAAATGACCGAACATGAGACCGTTTACACAATTGAGGATATGCATCGCATTGGTATTTGCGAAATGGGCGAGGTTGCAAAAAACTTATTTTTAAGAGACGAGAAGGGGAGGCGATATTTTCTTGTTATAATGACCGGAAGCAAAACTGCTGATTTAAAAGCTCTTAGAGAAAAGCTAGGGGTCAGGCTTAGCTTTGCACAGGAAGACAAGTTAATGGTGTATTTAGGGCTTACAAAGGGCTCTGTTTCACCCTTTGGCGTAATAAACGATGCTGATGCTTTTGTGGAAGTTATTTTTGACAGGGATTTATCAAAGTGCGACAGATTAGGTTTTCACCCCAACGATAACACAGCAACTCTATGGATAAGTTATTCTGACATTGAAAAAGTTATTAAACAAAACGGCAATAAAATGCAGTTAATCACTATATAATCCCAGTCAATGTATTGTAGTTTCAGGTCCTCTTATTAGAGCAATTTGACAAAACATAGCTGTTTATGTTTTTGAAGATCAATGTCAACAGGTTAAGAGAAACAATCTAAAACATTACAGTTTAGTTACAAATTACAAAAACACTTGACATTTACAAAGCGCCCTAATAATTGACGGGAACACCTATAAAAAACGGTGTATCTCTAAAATATTGGATGTGTTTCTTATGAAACTGTCAGAGATTCTTGTTTATGGGAGAAACCCAAATTGTTAAACTTAAAAATACATGCATGTGACTTTGAGTTTAACACAATCAAATCATTTAGTCGATAGTTTTACCTATTTTTCAAATGTTTTAGTATTTTGTATAATAAAATTATTACAATAAGTGGCGAAATAATTTGAATAATTGGTAAAATAGATATAATCCACACAAATAAAATATTCATTAATAATTCTCCTTTATTAATAATACCATAACCATTGCAATATTCCTCTCATCATATAAATCTAAGCTCAGATTGTTGGTTGTAACTTATAAGTAAAATGCCTATACCCTCTGTCTATTTATAGCTAATAAAATAATTTGCAAGAAATAGATACCCTCACATAAAAACAACCTTCCTCAAATATGAATACTGCCGTCTACCTTCAGTCAATTGGGTAACATGAAAAATAAAATTGTTTACTTTATATTATAGCATACTGTAGAATAGCTGCAAACAAAGAAATAATTTTGTTTTTTATTTTTTTGTATTACGGGCAACTTAAAATTTTGACAAAGACTAGACCTCTTCCGAACCCTATGCCGCCATCCTTGCGGTGAGATTTATTCGCAAATACGAGACAGCGAGTTTCGGAAGCAATGCCAACAGGTTAAGAGAAACAATCTAAAACATTACAGTTTAGTTACAAATCACAAAAACACTTAACATATACAAATCGCCCAATAATTGACGGGAACACCTATAAAAAACGGTGTACCTCTAAAATATTGGATGCGTTCCTTATGAAAATGTCAGAGATTCTTGCAAAAATAAGTAACTAAACAATTTACAGTCAAACATTTAAAGAATTCGCACGCAAGTTGCCTAAATATTTTACGCGTGACAGAAAAATGCCATTTGAGGATTTGATGATATTTATGTTGTTTCATTTAAAATGCAGCATACCCACTGCGCTGCGTCGATACTTTAAAACCAAGAACGAAGCTATAGTTGAGCAACGAACCGAAAAATGGCACGGATACCGTCTTTACGCCAATGACGGAAGTAAAATAGCGTTGCCTGACGATAAAAAGCTTCTTTGGCTGATGTTATGATAGCTCCGCTGTCAACCAACGAGCAAACCCTTGCTTTAGGGCATGTCCAAGCCACTAAAGATTTGTGCCCAAACGACAAGAAGCTTAACATATACGACAGAGGTTATGCATCCTTTGATTTTATCGAAAAACTTGAAGCTCATGGGCTTTTTTACCTTTGCCGTGTGAAAATAAAGTTCAATTCGGACATTGACGCCCAAACAAAGGCTGATGGCTATGTTTGGCTTGAAAAAGCTGGCAAACGCCTTCATGTTCGTGTTATTAAATTTGCTTTGGACAGCGGCGAAATTGAAACTCTTATTACTAGGGCATGTTTACATGGTTTTGAAATTTTCTGATCAATATTCAACACGCCCTACTAATATTACCGACAAACGCTTGGGCAAAAAAGATTCCAAAAAACTTTACTTTATGCGTTGGTCAATTGAAACTAAATACGGCATTATCAAGAAAAAACTGCAACTTGAGAATCTTCCGCAAGGTCTGTAGAAGGTGTTCAACAGGAATTTTTTGCGTCAATGTATTTGGTCAACTTCTTGTTGAGTGCTGCTTTTGATGTGCAAGAAGAAATTGAATCTTCACGGGAGACCAAGGACAATAAATACCAATACAAAGTCAATTTGAACGAACTTGTTGGCATCTTGAAAGACAAACTTATTTTAGCCATCGCCCAGCATTCCCCCGACAAACAAACCGAAATGTTAAACGATATACTTGATGAAGCTAAACGTTTTGTTGTTCCAATTCGCCCAAACAGAACCACTCATAGAAATCCCAGCCCAAGATCCTCTGAATTTTCACCACAATCAGAAGGTTAATTGTTGATGGTTTTTCTTAACCGGTTGACATTGGCTTCGGAAGAGGTCTACTGGAAAAATCGGTATTTGGCGGACAAAGATTGAAAATGTACTATGCCCATCCATATTCAAGCTATGAACGCGGTACAAATGAAGATGCAAATGGCATTATACGTAGATTTTTCCCTAAAGGAACAAATTTTGGGCGAGTTCCCCTAGGGGGACTGATGAAGCTGCAAGATTGGATGAATAACTACCCAAGACCGATTCTTGGTTGGTATATGTGTAAATACTATATTAATCCGATTAAAAATTGCATAGATAACAATAATTAATATCAGGTTTTGGTTGGACAATTAATATTACAACTTTTATTGGCGTTTGTTGTGGAAATTTGTGCTTGACAATTCTAATCATTTTATATATAATATATCATGTTGTTAAGCACTCGTGGCGGAATTGGCATACGCGTTAGACTAAGGATCTAATGAGAGTATTCTCGTGCAGGTTCAAGTCCTGTCGAGTGCATAAAGGCTTCCGTTGAACGGAAGCCTTTATTAAATAAATAATATTTATGGAGAAATACCCAAGTGGTTGAAGGGGCTCGCCTGGAAAGCGGGTAGGTTGTGAATAGCGGCGCGAGGGTTCAAATCCCTCTTTCTCCGTTTTTTTGTTATGAACAAAACTAATGCTTGAAGAACAGCACAGTTTTGTTTTTTTATTGCTTCCGTTTTATCATTAATAAGTAAGCACTCATTAAATCGGTGCTTACTTATTTTAATTTAAAAAAATTTATCTGCTATTCTTTTGTTATATTATTAATAATAAAAAAATTTGCATTTGTTTGAACAAATTCAAGAAATAGCTTTCGGGAATTTATATTCATTCTTTCTAACAAAAAAGATATATCGTTTTCAAGATACTGGTTGACATATTTTAATTCACCACTCAAAAACAAGTCTACTCCACAACCTAGGGCATCTGATATTTTTACAGATGTTTCAAGGCTAGGTTTCCCCTCTCCTCTTTCTATTTTTCCTAAAAAGTTTTCACCAATTCCTGCTTTTTCGGCAAGTTGTTCTATTGTAAATCCTAATAAAAGTCTCT
Source organism: uncultured Eubacteriales bacterium (assembly GCA_964545475.1). GTDB lineage: Bacteria > Bacillota > Clostridia > Lachnospirales > JAISER01 > CAZJGG01. The sequence goes on from CAZJGG010000007.1 coordinate 59,628, forward strand.
GCTTCCGAATGTTTGCGCCAAATTTTTTATAATCCATAATTACACCCCAAAAATACTATATAGGACTAATTAAATTTAAATAAGTTCCTATAAATCCTTTTATTGACAATAAATACTTTGTGTAGTATGATTTTTATGTTCCTAACTGAATTAAGGGACTCTTTTTCAGAAAAAATAAAATATCAAAGGGAGGAAATAACGTGTTTAAAAAATTAATTTGCGCAATTCTAGTGACCTCTTTAGTTTTTAGCACATTACTGTCTATTTATGGGGACGAGGGGGCGGACAAGCAAACACTGTTGGCAGAAATGGAAAAACAGGTAGAAAAAGAAAAAGATGAAGCACTTGGAGAAACATATGGAGGAATAATTTTTTTAGGTAATGATGATGTTTTAAAAGAATCTACTGCAATTTTTGCAAAAAAACCTAAATTTAAGAGCATAACAACAGGAAGCGCTGTTCAGGTGTTTAATTTTGAGGATGAAATTGTTACATTTCCTGATGTGAACCTTGAAATGTGTATTCGTGAAGCTATTGGCAGGCAAAATGATGACGATGATATTTATTCATCTGAATTAGAAGAAATTGAAATGCTAAATGCCAGTAACAAGAACATCTCAGACATTTCGGGAATTGAAGAACTATGTAATTTGCAAGTTTTATTTTTAGAAAATAATAACATAACCGATATTTCTCCTTTGGAATTTCTTGATTTAACTAATCTATATTTATCAAATAACAATGTATCAAATATTAGTTCATTACATAATATGACAAACATGTGGCAGTTAGAAATAGACAATAACAATATAAATGATATATCACCTTTAAGCGAATTATGGGATATTGGATATTTAAATTTAAGCGATAATAACATTAGCAATATTTCTCCATTGCAAGGCCTTTATTTATATAGCATAAAGTTATCAAATAACAATATTTCAAGTGTTAATGCTCTGGAAGATATGGAAGAACTTTCGCAACTATGGCTTTCAGGGAATCAAATATCGAATATATCGCCGTTAAGTAAATTAACATTATTAAGTGATTTAAGACTTGGCGACAATAATATTAGTAACATAACGCCACTAACTGGGCTAAAAAATTTGCAACAGTTAAACCTTGATTATAATAACATAAGTGATTTAACACCTTTAAGTGGATTAACAAAATTACGGTATCTAAATTTACCTGCAAATAATATAACAGATGTTACAGCACTAAACGATTTAAAAGAACTCGTTGGTTTGTCTCTGTGGCAAAATAAAATTTACGATATTCAACCTTTAGCTGAATTGACTAAGTTAAATGATTTAGGCATACAAAATAACTTTATTACTGATATTAGTGCGTTGCGTAATATGACCCAATTAAAAAGATTGTGGATGTATAATCTTGGTGTATCAGATATTTCTGCATTAAGTAATTTAACAGAATTAAGCTATATCGCAGCCTACAACAACAAAATAAGCGATTTAACTCCATTACATGACTTGAATAAACTTGTAACTTTATTGCTCAAAAATAATCAAATAAGTGATATTAGCTCAATAGTTGGATTACCGGCATTATTTGAATTATCATTAAATAATAATCAGATAAGTGACGTTAGCCCAATAAAGCAACAGATTAATACTAGTATTGGATATTTAAACTTAGAAAACAATAAAATAAAAGACATTTCCGCTTTAACGTCTTTAAAATTTGACGACGGTGGCTTGAACTTGTATTTAGGCAACAATGAAATTACTGATTTTACACCGCTTGCAGGAATGAGGAACATTAACGTTTTAGGCATAAACAATACAAATGTCACAGACATAAGTTTTATTAAAGAGCTTACTATGCTAAGTTACTTATATGCCTATAACAACCAAATAAGCGATTTAAGCCCTCTTAAAGATTTAACTAAATTAAATCGTGCATATTTATGGTCAAATAAAGTTAAAGACTTAAGCAATTTAAGTTCATTAAGCAAAATGAGCAATCTCAACTTAGCAGATAACCTAATAGATGACATAAGCCCAATACAAAATCTAAGTCCGTCACAGCTTTATTTACAATACAATAATCTTGATGTTTCCGATGGTTCTTCTACAATGGGCATTATAAATAAATTTAAAAATAATGGTTGCGATGTTAAATGGCAACCTCAAAAAGGAGATAGCGGAATAACCGAAAAACTACCGAACCCTAAAGCGTCTCCAGACCCTGCAAACGGAAAAATAACTGACAGCACTTATATTCAATTTTCCGTAAATAGTTTTATAACACCCAAAATTTATTATACAACTGATGGCAGTGAACCGACCGTTTTTAGCAAGCAATACAAAGATTCATTTACAATTGATAGAGATACTACCTTTAAAGTTAAAGCAGTACAGGAAGGCTTTCAAGACAGTGACACAGTAACATTTAAATATGAATTAGAAGAAACACAAGAAGTACCAGCTACAGTTATTACACTTAACAAAGGCACTAAACAAAAAACAATTAAGATTACGCTTTCCGGCGAGGGTTCAACAGAAAAAACACCGTTTGGCACTTTTGAATACGCCGTAACATCTGACTTAAACGACAAAAAGCAGACAAAATGGAAAAAGCCAAAGGCAGTAACAGATAATGTTGTTGCAAATGCAACACAGACTGTTTATATTCGTAAAAAGGGGAGCACACAAATAATATCTTCAAAGAAAATAACTTTAGACGATGTAACGCAGCCATTACCGCCAAAAGCTAAAGTAACATCAACAGGCGCAATTTCAACTCCTAGCTCTTTCGGAAAAACACTTTTAAAATTTGCTACTGTCTATAAAGATGCAGAATTTAGGATAGGCTTAGATAAAACAGATACTTGGTCAACATATTGGACGGATTGCCCACCAAAAGGACAGTTAAGCATAGACCAAACAGCTGTTACACAAGGGCACAATGTCTATGTAAGGTTTAAAGAAACAAATGGATTACCGCAGTCTGCAATACAAACTGCTTTAGCGTTTGATAAAATTTTATTAAATCCGATTGCTCCTTCGGTAAATATATCAGACATTACTGACGGCAAATCAAAAGGAACATTTAACATAACTATAGATGGTGATGACATTAATAAACCTCTTGAATACGCAGTTGTTACAAGCGGAGAGCCTGTTGCTAAAACAAAATGGGCAAAAGTTAAACTTACTAATGGTAACATTATAAGCAATGTTAAAGCAACTAAAGGCTCTCAAATATTTATTAGAAATGCCGCTGTCAAAAAAACAGCCAACACGCAAGCAAAGCCCCCATCGGCTTGTACACAAGGCTTTTTAATTCCATAAATTTTAAGTATATGCATAAATCTTAAATAAGTTATCTTTTTATATTTATTTACTTTACCATGTTGTGTTTCTAGTAGTAGACGTTGTGGGCTTGTGGTAAAGCGGTTTGAACTTAGGAATTTCCGAATAAATGGTGTTGGTAACATTGTGGTAAACAGTTTCATCGTTTTCCATAATGTTATCAATGCCATTTTTTCGTTGAAATTCATTAGTGAAAGCTGTTTTTCCACAAATCCACAGCGTGATTATTATAATAATACATATCTTAAAGGATTTATCATTGTTATGCCTTTGTTCAATGGCAAAAAAAATTATGTAAAAAAGGTATTCTCAAAGAACATTCTGAACTGTATAATTCTTTATGTAGCAAATAAGTCATGCTAAAAAAATATAGGAGAGGATATGAGTAAATGGGCGAAATAAAAAAAGAAGAAATAAAAGACTCACTATTTAAAGAAAAAATAAAAATGATTCGTGAAAAAGGAGACATAAGCATTAGTTTCCAGGAGTTTAAGGAAAATGGCTTCCATATAAATGAAAATGAGAAAACCGTGTTTAGAATGTATAAATTTATGATGAATAGAATTAATACATGTAAAAAGCCTTTAACCCAAGAATATTTTGCACATAAGACTGGATGTAAAAAACCAACTATAAGCGGTATTGAAAACGGTAAATCAGTGCCCAGTAGTAAATTAATTAATAAGGTCTGCGATGAGTTTTTTATTTGCAAAGATTGGTTATTATATAGTAGCGATATTTCACATGTAGTATATTCTATAGAACCGATGCTTAAAATGTATGCATACAATATTTTAAATAAAGGAACGTATGAGGAACATTTTAATAATTTAATATGTCTTGCAAATGCTATGCTAGATATTGTAAGAAAAGACTGGGGATTAAATTTAGTTGGATTTGATATGAATGAAAAATATGAAAAACTTGTTAAAAAAAAATATGAATATATTAAACAATTACGCAATAAAATGCTATTCGAAGGGATTTCCTCTATATCTTTTAATGAGGATAAATTTCCTGAAAGTATAGAAGAGCTTGCTGTCACAGCCGAAAAAATTAAAGATATATATGAAAAATTTGTAAAAGAAGGTGGGCGGGAAACAGGTAATAGTATTGTTGATAATCTACTTAAAACTTATTACTATATAGATATGTTCACAATAGGCCCAAAAAGCTATGAAAGTGAGAATAAGAATGAAAAATGCTACGAAGAAACGTTAAAAAAATATATTCTGCTGTTTCAAATATATATAGAGAGTTTAAGATATTTTTCTAGCGTTATCAGAAATCCAAAAACATTAAAAAGGCTACATATAGATACAACAGAAATTATGGATGAGAAAGAGCTTTTGCAAGAATTAAGAAGTGACTTGCGTAAAAAAAAATTAAAACAACTTGCAGACGAAAAAATATAATATGTAAAAAGCCGCTGAATACTTTGGTTCTGTGGCTTTTTTTATTTCTATTTCAAGTTATTGACATTATATAAACTGAACATTATTCTTAAGCTGTTACAAATACAAGGCTTAAGTCATTAAACCCACTTCGTTGAGGCAAGCGCTACTTCAAGGTTTTGGAGAAAGGAGATTCTAGAATGTCAACCAATAAAATCAATACAAATTTATCTGCAATAAACGGTGGGCAAGATATTGTAATTCTGGTGGCGAAAACTGTGGCATATCCGTACATAAATGGGAAACGCAGTGACGCTCCGAACGGCTTTAAGTTTGATGTTGCACTGCAAGGCAATAAACTTACTCCACTATCTGTCAAAATTGAAGGTGTAGACCCTTTACCACAAGTCACGGAGGAAGTTCTTACAGCAGCAACAGTAGCTGGAAAATTTATTTATGCTCGTATTATCGATTGTACGGTTTCAATATACACAATGAATGGAAACATGGGAATGGCAGCAACTGCAAAAGGCATTGAGGTTTTAAACGCTTCAAAATAAAAAATTATGTTGCAATTGTGTTATTGAATAAGGGTTTATTGAAAAGGAGGAAAAACTTATAAAGACAATTATTGAAAGAACCAAAAATGTTGTTTTGTTATGGTTATTAGATTTAGAATCTTGCATTAGTGAGATAGATAAAATAGCAAGAACAACAGAACACAAGAAACCTGAAAAACAAAAGCTTTATATACAGCAACTTCGTAAAGCGGCATTACCCGCAATAAAACTTATTTTTTTAGTTATTATTTGTGGATTAATTGTATATAGCATAATCAATGCCATAATAAACTTTTATATTTTTTGGAGTACACCGGGACATTTACTTTTTAAGATAGTTATCTTTTTAATAACAGTTCCAATTATCGGTGTAAGCGCTTATATTTTGTACTTGTGTTTAATTTTAAAAATTACTGGATATAAAGCTCCTGAAATAGGGATTCAAGAAAAAACCGACAATCATTATGAGCTATGTGAATGTCTGTTCGACATATTCGGAGATATTGCCCAATTAGTCGGACTAGACCCACCATCAGACCAATCAGATTTAATTCCTGCCGGAAGAATTTATGTACAAAAAGGCAAAACCACTTTGTATAGATTCTCCATTAGAAAACTGGAGGAATCTGTGAACCTTGAAAAAATAAAACGTCTTGTTGAGAGTGAGCTTAGAAAAAAGTTAAAATCTAATGATTTACCTGGCGTAATCAAGAAAAGAGTTATTTACCATGGTCGATACTACAATCCTATAATTGTAATTGACATTACAGAAAATACTGATTACGTAAAAATAACGTTAGCTTATGCCAGTGAAGAATCATGTCGACTTTATGAGCATTTACAAAAAAATCGTCTTAACAAAACGGAAGCAAAAAATCCGCATGACGGAGATTTTTAAAAAACTATGGGTATTCCAATTTTGTTAGATGAAAAATTGCTTGTTTTGGGGATTTGCGAATATATTCGTTGGTTTCCAAACCAAGCTCCACATGCTGTTATTTTTGGTTCAACAGGTAGTGGCAAGACATATTGCTGTTTGCTATTGCTAGGAAAAATCGCACTTTATGAGCCAGATTCACAATTATATATTTGTGACTTTAAAGGCGATGATGATTTTGAGTTTTTGAACGGTTGTCCAAGATTCTATAAGTATAATTTGTGTGCCGATGGATTGCAAGATTTTTTTAACCAATTTAAAGAACGGCAAAATGGTAATGATAAAAGCCGACATATGCTTGTTTTATATTTTGACGAATGGGCGGCATATTGCAATAACATTGAGGATAAGAAAACGCTTGAATCTGAAAAGCGTAAACTTGCAAGTTTACTTATGTTGGGTAGGTCATTTAATGTTCATGTAATTGTGTCTCAACAACGAGTTGACGCAGTTTACTTTAACACGGCGAGAGATAATTTTAATCTTGTAATTGGGCTTGGCAATTTATCAGAGGAAGCAAAAAATATGTTGTTTCACGAGTTCAAAAAAAATATGCTTCCAGATAGACAACGTGGAACAGGCTATATGCTAACAAATGGAGCTAATTTAACTCCTATACTTGTTCCTGCAATCAGAAATTGGGAAAAGCTCCATGAAACAATAAAGAGAGGGGTAAATCGCTGACATAGCGGCGTAAGACGGACGGCGGCGTGCGAAGCGAAAGCCGTTGTCCGTCCACAGCCGCCTGCGCCTCCGGC
>CAZJGG010000008.1:0-64880 GCA_964545475.1 uncultured Eubacteriales bacterium
TTTTGACTAGATACCCTAACTAATTTGTCTAACAAAACATATTATACGAGGAGTGGAATTAAATGAATTATCCGAAAATCGGCATTCGCCCAACAATTGACGGGCGTTGGGGCGGTGTTCGTGAGGGCCTTGAAGAGCAGACTATGAACATGGCGAAATCTGCGGCAAAACTTATTTCAGAAAAACTCTGCTATAGTGACGGAACAGCAGTGCAGTGCGTAATTTCTCCTACAACTATAGGAGGCGGCGCTGAAGCAGCGTTATGCGCAGAGTATTTTTCAACACAGAATGTATGCGCAACGCTTACGGTTACGCCATGTTGGTGTTACGGCAGCGAAACAATGGACATGGACCCTTTAACAGTTAAGGCTGTATGGGGGTTTAACGGAACAGAACGCCCAGGCGCAGTTTATTTGGCGGCGGTTATGGCGGCTCATGCAGAATTTGGGATTCCGGCATTTTCAATTTACGGGCACGACGTTCAGGATGCCGGAGATACCAGTATTCCTCAAGATGTTGAAGAAAAAATATTGCGTTTTGCACGCTGCGGCGTTGCTGTTGGGCAAATGCGAAATAAGGCTTACGTAGGGCTTGGCAGCGTATCCATGGGCATAGCAGGTTCTTACACAGATGCAAAAATGTTTATGAAGTATTTCGGAATTCGCCCGGAATGGGTAGACATGACAGAAATATTAAGACGCATTCATCAGCAAGATTTTGATAAAGCGGCATACGAAAAGGCACTTGCATGGACAAAGGAAAACTGCAAGCAGGGCAATGATTTCAACCGCCCAGAAAAGAAGCACAATGAAGAACAACATACGCAAGAATGGGAATTTGTTGTAAAAATGACTCTTGCTTGCAAAGATATTTTAACTGAGCGCAACGCAATTGCAGGAGGCTTTCAAGGACAGCGTATGTGGACGGACTGGCTTCCAAACGGGGATTTTGCCGAAGCTATCCTTAACAGCTCCTTCGACTGGAGCGGCAAACGCCAGCCTACAATATTCGCTACTGAAAATGATACGCTAAATGCAATGGCAATGCTGTTCGGGCATCTCCTTACAGGCACATCAAGCATATTTGCAGATGTTCGTACTTATTGGTCGCCTTCGGCAGTGGAGAGAGTAACAGGCAAAAAGCTTGAAGGTCTTGCACAAAACGGTTTTATACACTTAATTAACAGCGGAGCGGCGGCTCTTGACGGAACAGGGCTTGCAGACGGGCAGATTAAGCCATGGTGGGAAATTACACAGGAAGATATTACAAAAATGCTTTCGGCAACAGATTGGTGTCCTGCAAACCTTGATTATTTCCGTGGCGGTGGTTTTTCGTCTCATTGGAAAACCCAGGCGCAAATGCCTGTTACCCTTATCCGCATGAATATAATCGATGGTATCGGGCCTGTTTTACAACTTGCGGAAGGGCACACTGTTTTACTTCCAGATGATGTACATAACACGCTTGATGTAAGAACAGACCGCACTTGGCCTACTACATGGTTTGTTCCTAGGCTCGGTGTAAAAGGCTTTGAAGACGTTTACACGGTTATGGCAAACTGGGGCGCAAACCACGGTTCATTTACATACGGTCATATCGGAAAAGATTTAATAACGCTTGCAAGCATGTTACGTATACCTGTATCGCTTCATAATGTTGCGGATTGCGATATTTACCGCCCGCATAGCTTCGGAGCATTCGGAACGAAAGACCTTGAAAGCGCAGATTTTGCGGCATGTAAACAATATGGTTCACTTTATAAATAAAGGCGAACTCTAAAACCTGAATTAATCAGTGATTACAAAACAATTTGGAGGTATTATTATGGCAAGAATGATTCTTAACGAAACGTCTTATTTTGGCAACGGTTGTATTTCTGAAATTGTAACAGAAGTTAAAGCACGGGGCTTTAAAAAGGCATTTATCGTAACTGATAAAGACCTTGTGAAATTCAATGTAGTAAAAAAGGTAACTGATTTATTAGACCAAAACGGGTTAGCTTACACAATTTACGACGATGTTAAGGCAAACCCGTCTGTCACAACAGTAAAAAATGGTGTAGAGCTTTTTAAAAAGAGCGAAACAGACTATTTCATTGCAATTGGCGGCGGCTCTCCAATTGACACTGCTAAAGCTATCGGTATAATCATTAACAATCCGGAATATTCCGATGTAGTTAGCCTTGAAGGTGTTGTTCCTACAAAAAACAAATGTGTACCGATAATTGCAGTGCCAACGACTGCAGGAACAGCGGCAGAAGTAACTATAAATTACGTTATAACAGATGAAGAGAAGAAACGCAAGTTTGTATGCGTTGACCCTCATGATATTCCAGTTGTATCAATTGTAGACAGCAGCATGATGAGCAGTATGCCTAAAGGGCTTACAGCCGCAACAGGAATGGACGCTCTTACTCATGCTATAGAGGGTTATATCACAAAAGGCGCATGGGAAATGTCTGATATGCTTCACATTAAGGCAATCGAGATTATTTCACGCTCTTTGCGCAGTGCAGTGGCAAACGAAGCAGAAGGCAGAGACGGAATGGCGCTTGGGCAATATATTGCCGGTATGGGCTTTTCAAACGTTGGTCTTGGTATTGTTCACTCTATGGCGCATCCGCTTGGTGCATTTTATGATACACCCCACGGCGTTGCCAATGCAGTTCTTCTGCCTACGGTTATGGAATATAATGCACCGGCGACAGGCGAAAAGTATGGAGAAATTGCTAAAGCTATGGGTGTAGATGTTAGTGGAATGTCTCAAGAACAGTATCGCATCGCTGCAATTGATGCGGTAAAGAAGCTTTCGTCTGATGTTGGCATACCTGCAAAACTTACGGAAATCGGCGTTAAGGAAGAGGACTTACAAGCACTTGCAGAGTCTGCGTTTGTTGATGTTTGTACAGGCGGTAATCCTAAAGACCCTTCCGTTTCTGATATATTAGAGCTTTACAAAAAGCTGATGTAAGGAGTGTGTTTCATGCTTAAAAACATACCCAAGCTTATGCCGCCGGAACTATTAAAAATTATGATGGAAATGGGTCACGGCGATGAGATTATTATAGCAGACGGTAACTTTCCATCTGCAGCTCTAGCACAAAGGCTTATTCGTATGGATGGGCACGGCGTACCAGAAATTTTAGATGCAATACTAAATTTTTTTCCGCTGGATAGCTACAGCGAATACCCTGTTGCGCTTATGGAAGTTGTTAAGGGCGATAAAGTAGTTCCTACAATTTGGGATGTATATAAAAATACTATTGATAAATATGATACAGCAAAAATTGAACATATTGAAAGATTTGCTTTCTATGACCGTAGCAAAAAGGCGTACTGCATAATAGCAACAGGAGAAAGCGCACTTTATGCAAACATCATACTGAAAAAAGGCGTGGTATAAAAGTAGGAGGTGACTTTTTTGGGAGAAGTTATCTTGAAAATGAGCGGTATTAGTAAGAGTTTTGCCGCAGTTCCGGCGCTGAAAAACGCCAGCCTGGAGCTTAAAAAGGGCGAAGTTGTTGCTCTTATGGGAGAAAACGGAGCCGGAAAATCAACTTTAATGAAAATTCTAACAGGCATATATGAGAAAGATGCCGGAAGTATTGTTTACGAGGGGAAAGAAGTTGAATTTAAAAGCCCCGGCGAAGCTAAGGATAACGGCATTGTAATTGTGCATCAAGAGCTTAATATGATGAATCATTTAACTGTTGCACAGAACATTTTCATTGGCAGAGAAAGCATGAAGTACAAGTTTCTTACCGATGACAGCGTTATTAACAAAAAGTCTGAAGAGCTTTTTAATCGGCTTAATATATCAATTAATCCAAAGGAGCTTGTTGGAAACTTAACTGTCGGCAGACAGCAGATGGTGGAAATTGCAAAGGCAATTTCCACCAATGCAAAAATAATTGTATTTGATGAACCTACCGCTGCTCTTACAGATAACGAAATTGTCGAGCTGTTTAAAATTATTGACGACTTAAAAAGCAAAGACATAGGAATAATTTATATTTCCCACCGCATGGACGAAATTGAAAAAATTACTGACAGAGTTACGGTAATGCGTGACGGAGAATACATAGGCACTCTTGTAACGAAAGAAACCAATAAAAGCGAAATTATAGACATGATGGTAGGCCGTGTAATTTACGAGGAGCCTAAGTCTAAGAGTAATGTATTACCGGATGCGCCTGTTGTACTTAGCGTCGAAAATTTAAACGTTGGCAATAGCGTTAAAAACCTTAGCTTTGAGCTTAAAAAAGGAGAAATTCTCGGTTTTTCCGGGCTTATGGGAGCAGGGCGAACTGAAATGGCAAGGGCGATATTTGGCGCAGACAAAAAGGATAACGGTACTGTTACAATTAATGGTAATGCAGTTGATATAAAAACCCCGGGAGATGCTGTTTCATGCGGTATTGCGTATCTTTCAGAAGACCGCAAAAGGTACGGGGTTGTAGTAGGGCTTACTGTTACAGACAACACCGTTATGACGCATCTTGACAATTACAGCAAGCTGATAATGGACGATAGGCGAATTTATGAAGATACAAAATCTTATATTGAAAAACTTAAAATTAAAACATCTTCGCCGTCTCAGCTTATCCGCAATCTTTCCGGAGGTAATCAGCAAAAAGTTGTTATTGCCAAATGGCTTATACGCAATTGCCAAATACTTATTTTCGATGAGCCTACAAGAGGTATAGATGTAGGCGCTAAAAGCGAAATTTATAAGCTGATGAATGAGCTGGTTGCAGAAGGTAAATCGATCATCATGATTTCTTCCGAACTGCCGGAGGTTCTTCGCATGAGCGACAGAGTTATTGTTATGTGCGAGGGCAGAAAAACCGGGGAACTTGCAATTGAAGAGGCTACCCAAAATAAAATCATTCATTTTGCGACAATGAGGGAATAAAAGGGGGGAATACAGATGAACAATGAAAATATCCTCAAAAACTTAGTTTCAAAAATAGGTATGCAAAAACTTATTGCATTAAGTGCATTGGTAGTTTTGTATTGCTTTTTCGCTGTATCCAGCGCCAGCTTCCGTTCAACCGATACCCTTGTAAGTATTTTAGATGCTTCTTATTATATCGGATTTATGGCAATTGGCGTTACGTTCGTTATCATTACAGGCGGTATTGACCTTTCCATAGGTACGGTTATGATGTGCAGTGCGATTATCGGCGGAACGCTTTTTAATAAAGTTGGTATACCGCTTGCATTATCTTTGCTTATTGCAATATTTTGCGGAACGCTGTTCGGCTTAATTAATGGCTTAATGGTTACACGTATGAAACTTCCGGCATTTATTGCAACACTAGGAACGATGATGATTTCCAGAGGACTAAGTTCCATTGTATCAAACGTTCAAAGCACAACTTTTCCGCTTAGAAGCAGCGCAGATGGCTGGTACAAAAATATTTTCCGTGTTGAAATTGGCGGCAAGGTTTTTCCTGTAGGGTTTTTTGTGCTGATATTTTTTGCGATACTGGCGGCAATTATCCTTAACAAAACCAAAATCGGTAGGTACATATTTGCAATTGGAAGTAACAGCGAGGCAACAAGACTTTCCGGCGTTGATGTAAACAAATGGCAAACGCTTGCTTATATAATCAGCGGCACTTTTGCAGGAATTGCAGGTGTAGCGTATGCCGCAACATATACAACTTTGCTTCCCGGCATAGGTAACGGTTTTGAGCTTGATGCAATCGCCGGTGTTGTTGTAGGCGGAACATCTATGGCAGGCGGTGTTGGCTCTATTTTAGGCACATTTATCGGTGTATTCATAATGAGTGTTTTAAAAATAGGGCTTCCTTACATAGACCTACAGCCCCATTATCAAATATTTATTACCGGATTTGTAGTAATTGCAGCGGTATATATTGATGTTAGAAGAAACTCAAATAAACGTTAAAAAATTAGAAAAGAGGTATGATTATGAAAAAGTTCAAAAATACTTTTATAGCTGTCGGTGCAACAGTAGTTGCTGCTTCTATGTTATTATCTGCTTGCGGAAGCTCTGCCAGCACACCAGCTTCCGGCAGCACAGATGCTTCCGGAGAATTAAAAATTGAGGTTATTGCAAAAGGCTTTCAACATGATTTTTGGAAAGCGGTTGCTATCGGCGCAGACAAAGCCGGAAAAGAATTTGGCGCAAAGGTGAATTTTGTTGGCCCAGAGGGCGAAGGCGCTATTCAATCACAGGTTGAAATGATTAACAATGCAATAAACAAAAATCCTAGTGCAATATGTCTTGCTTCTTTGGATACTAATGCGGCAATTGATGCTATTAATAAAGCAAAAAATGCTAATATTCCAATAATCGGTTTCGACTCAGGCGTGCCGGATGCACCGGAAGGGGCAATACATGCTAACGCCTCTACAGATAACTATGCAGCAGGTGCTCTTGCAGCTGAAAAGCTTTACGAAGGGCTTAATGGTAAAATCTCCTCTGCTTCCGATGCTGTACGCATTGGCGTAGTTTCACAGGAAGCTAATTCACAATCAATTACACAGCGTACATCAGGTTTTATTGATAAAATGATTTCTCTTATCGGCGGAGATGTTGCGGTTATTGGTCATGACAAATTTGCCAATAATGTTTCTGACAGTAAAGTTACTATTGAAGTTAGAATACCGGCAGAAATTACTGATGCCGCAGGTAAAACCGAAGCCCAGGCGCTTCTTGAAAAGTCAGATTTAATTGCTATTTACGGCTCTAATGAATTTGCCGCAAAAGCAATTATTAACGCTAACGAAGGTATTTCAGGCGGAAGAATCGGCGCTGACAAAGTGTTGGCGGTAGGCTTTGATGCAGGTGCTTTACAGCTTGATGCCATTTCAAACAAACTGTTTTACGGAAGCGTAACTCAAGACCCTGTAGCTATCGGCTATCAGGCGGTTAAACTGGCAATTGCTGCAGCAAAAGGCGAATCAGTTGCCGATGTTGACACAGGCGCACAGTGGTACAACGCCGACAATATGAACGACGAAAACATTAAACCATTGCTCTATAAATAAAAAATTAGTTAGTTTTTTAGAGCAATTTGCAAAAAAACTATCAAATCGGTTAATGTGATTTGTTAATAAAATTTCTGAAAAAGCATCAAGGAAAACGGAAAATCCTTGATGCTTTTATTACGTTTTTTTGATATAATTTTTATATAGAGCAATTTGACAAAACATTGACAGGTGTGGAGCGGAAACAGCAAACGTTTCACCGCTGTTTTCGCGAACATAGCTGTTTATGTTTTTGCAAATAGCTATACCTTTTTAATTTAGAACAGCATCAGCCGCTTTTTCAGTCGGCAGAGCATTTTTAGAACCTGTGTTCAATAAGCTGTTGCCCGAATTTGAAATATTATATTGACCTTATATTTTTTGTTTTTTGCTTTATTTTAACGTGAGTTCGACGAAGTCGAAAAGCCGCTTTAGCGGCTTAATTGCGGAGCAATTCTCATGTTATGAGCGACAATCTACGGCGGTTTTTGCCGCAAATGGTGCGAATATAGTCAAAGTTCGATGAAAATTATATTTTTTATAATTTTCGTCGAACTCACATTATTTTCCTATATTTTGACGGTATAATAGAATTAGAAACAGGAGGTGCGCAGTGAAAAAACAAAATTATTATTTGCAGTATTTTTGCTCTTAACATTATTATTTTTATTTGATGTAGATTTATCCAATAAGGATTACGGCTCATGTCTGCCCACAAATGTTATAGTTCATTGGCAGGAATTTGAAAATTCTTCATTCCCAGTTGTTGCCTCGTGTGAAAACGAGGATACATATTTATATGGGTGAAAAGAATTTGATAAAGTTATTGTAAGGCATAAAGATGTTTTTCAAGCCTTTGATTGGTATTACACAACGCCAAGAAGATTTTTAGAGCAATTTGACAAAACATTAACAGGTGTGGAGCAGGAACAGCAAACGTTTCACCGCTGTTCCTGAGAACATAGCTGTTTATGTTTTTGCAAATAGCTATACCCCAAATGAAAGTGTGTGATATTGATGGAGACGGTGCAGACGAAATTGCTGTAAGCATGAATATGGGTTCAGGAACAGGCATAAGCATTTATGAGCTTCATATACTTGAAATTTTAAATGATAGGTTTATTGACAATAAATTTTTGTTAGAACCAGGAAGCGATTTATCTGCTTTAGGCATTGACTTTAAAATTACAAAGGAAAACGATAAAACATTTTTAACCCTCTATAATAATTCGGAGTTAGAAGCTGTGCAGGATATTACAGAATATGGGTTAACTGAAAATGATGTTAAATTTTCATATGGTTACATTGTGGAATTTAATATTTTGGAAAACGGAGAAATTGAAATGAATGTGGCCGTTGGTCTTGATACTGTAAGTGAAGCTACGATTATTTATCTTTTTGATGTAAAAGCTTCAATTAAATATGAAAAAGACGGTGGGTTTTCATTTAAAGTTAAGTCAATAACAGAGTAATGCAAACAAGACTAAATATTGTTGTTAGAAAATCTTAAGGTATAATATAGCAGATTCCAGGAGGGTAATAGTATGAAAAAAAGGTTACACACAATTATGTTTTTTTGTATTTCTGTGATTATTGTATTTGTTTCATATATATACGGAAAAAGTAATCTTTTTAATAAAGTTATAGCTAGCCAACTGGAATTTGATGAATCTTGTCCGCAATTAGTTGCTGTTTGTGAGAAAGAAGATACATATTTATATGGCGTTGGATATGAAAAAGTTATTCTAAAACATAAAGGCATAACTCAAGAGTTTAATTGGAATTATTTACAAATAAGGTTTGACTTACCTAAAATGAAAGTTTTTGATTTTGATTCAGACGGCAAAGAAGAGATAGCGATAAGTATTAACACCCGTGCAGGAGTAGGTACAACTGTGTATGAGCTTCATATTCTAGAGATTGAGGAAAACGGATTTATGGACCAGAAATTTATGTTAGACGGTAGAAGCTATGATATATCTACGCTTGGAATTAATTATGAATTTAACAAGGAAAATGATGAAATGTTTTTAAATATTTATAATGAAGAGAGGACAATTCATTCTCAAAATGTAACAAAATATAATTTAAATGAAGACAATTTAAGATTATGTTATGGGGATTATGTTATATTTAATCCTTTAGAATGCGGCGATATAGAAATGTATGTATTAATAGATGTGAGAAACGATGAAGTAGGACGCATATGTTATTTTTACAATTTTAAGGCATTATTAAGTTATAATAAAGACGGTGGGTTTTCATTTAAAGTGAATGATATGACAGAGGGATAAACACACAGAAAAAGGAACAGGTGAGATGTTCCTTTTTCTATGTTTGCAAAAAGCTTTTATTGCGTAACCTTAGCAATATCTTTAGCAAACTGTTTTTTTTCATCAAGGTTGGACTGTCTTGCAATCATAATTCTTTGGGCCTGAGGAGAACCAGCTCCGTGCATTGATTCCGTTTTGTAGCCGACAGCCGCTGTGCCTAAAGTTAAGTTTTCAATAAGCCTTAAAATTCTCATTCTTTGCCCTGCGGATACTCCGTTTGCGCCTTTTAAGTATTTTTCAAGATAATGGGCGATTTCTTCGTTTTTAAAGTCTTTTTCAGAAGGTGCAGTTACGAAGAGCCCACCGGCAATGTCTTCCGCAAGACGGGCGATTTCGTAAGGGTAGCGGGTTACGTTTTGTTTGCAGACGTTAGCCAAAAGCAAATCGATTATGTAATTGCCGGAAGCGGTTTTAGAGCCTTGGCAAGAACAGCCTATGCCGCAAGCGTATAAAGTTTCATTAAGGTGTGTCATTTCAATAATTTTATCTTTAACGTGGCTTGCCTTTGAAACTCCGCTGTAATCAGCCGCAACAGCTGTTGCGCCGATTAATACATCACCAACGCCCACTTTACAACCACCGTAGCTCTGTCTGTGGTAGCCGGCGAATCTTTCAACCATCATTCCGGCAAATTCAGTTTCGCCGTTTAAGAAAATTCTTTCGTTGGGAACAAAAACATTGTCGAAAATAACAACTGCTTCCATGCCGCCGAACTCGCTGTTGCCAACGTCAATTTCAGAACATTCAAGTTTTCTTGTGTCGCAGGATTGTCTTCCTACTATTATAATAATACCTTTTGTATCTACAGGAACTGCAAAAGATACGGCGTAGTCTTTATCTTCCGGTGTAAGAGAAATTGTAGGCATAACTAAAACTTCATGAGAGTTGCAAATGCCTGTTTGGTGAACTTTTGCGCCGTTAACTACGATACCATCTTCACGTCTTTCAACGATTCTTAAAAACAAATCCGGGTCAGCCTGTTTGTGAGGAGGAAGCCCTCTGTCGCCTTTAGGGTCTGTCATTGCGCCGTCTACTGTTAAGTCGTTTTTCTGAACGTTCTTCATAAATTCATTAAATCTTTCGTGATACTTTGTGCCTTTAGCCTGGTCAACCTCATAAGTAGTGCTGAAAACGGAGTTAAAAGCATCAAGACCTACACATCTTTGAAAGCAAGAACCAGTTTTTTGCCCAAGCATACGTTGCATTTTAACTTTGTTAACTAAATCTTCAGTGCTGTGGTGAATATGGGTAAAGCGGTTAATTTTTTCCCCTGTGTAATGGGAACTAACAACCATTAAATCCTGATATTCCGGGTTGTGTGCAAGGCAGTAAGTGAGCCTAACGGAATTTAAAGATGGCATAAGTATTGGGCTTTCCGTTGGGTTGCTAATTTTTTCCCCCATTAAGTACATATTAAAATTTATCTTTTTAATACTTTCAATATATTGCTCGCCTGTCATTAAAGGCATAAAAACATCTCCTTTAGGCATTTACGCCATTTTTCCCCAGTTTTCAATAATTTCCGGGATAACTTTATAAAGGTCTTCAACGATTCCATAGTCTGCAATTTCAAATATCGGTGCGCCGGAATCTTTGTTTATTGCTATAATTATGTCCGAATTTTGCATTCCGGCCATATGCTGGATTGCGCCGGATATACCGCAGGCAAAATAAATTTTAGGTTTAACAGTTGTGCCTGTTTGGCCAACTTGGTGGGTATGGTCTATCCAGCCGGCATCAACAGCCGCCCTTGATGATCCTACAACGCCGCCGACTTTTTCTGCAAGCTTTTTAATAAGCTCAAAACCGTCAGCGTTTCCAAGCCCACGTCCGCCGGAGCATATAATTTCAGCATCGCAAAGAGAAACAATCTCTTTAGCCGCTTTAACAATTTCAAGAACTTGGGTTCTTAAAGCAGACTCTTCTATCTCAACGCTAAAGTCAACAACTTTGCCTTTGCGGCTTTCGTCTTTAACAAGCTTATCCATAACCCCCGGGCGAACCGTAGCCATTTGAGGGCGTCTTTTCGGGCAGATGATTGTCGCCATTATGTTGCCGCCAAAAGCAGGGCGAGTTTGCTTTAAGTTAACGTCTTTGCTTGATACGTCTATGCTTGATGTATCAAGAGTTGTATTTTTATTTAAGTATTCTACATAATTTTTAGTGTTAACATCAAGCCTTGTGCAGTCCGCAGTAAGACCAGTGTCTAACCTTGCGGCAACTCTTGGAGCTAAATCTCTGCCAATATGAGTTGCGCCGAAAAGCACGATTTCCGGCTTAAACTCTTTAATTGCACCGGTTAATGCTATTGTATAACCGTCTGTAGTATAGTTTTCAAGAAGCGGATTTTCAATTTTGTAAACTACATCTGCTCCGTAAGCATAAAGTTCATCAACTAAATGCCCTATGTTATTTCCGATTAACACAGCGCAAACGTTTCTTTCACCGATTTCTTTAGCAAGCTTAGAGCCTTCGCCTAAAAGCTCAATGGAAACGTTCATAAGCTTTCCGGCTCTTTGCTCTGCAAATATCCAAACGTCTTTGTATTCGGATAAATCTGCAGCACCCTCGCTGGATTCGGTTTTTTCAATAGCATTAAACGGACAAGCCGGAATACATTGGGAGCAAGCTGTGCATTTTTCATTAATAACCGCAAGCTTATTAACCATATCAATTGCTTCAAACGGGCAGGCTTTAACACAAAGCCCGCAACCTTTACATTTATCGTTTATTATATTTATCGCCACGTCTGTCCCCCCTATTCAATAATGTGCTTTTCGTGAAGTTTTGCTAAAAGCGTTTTTGCGGCTTCCTCAGGCGTGTCGCATTCAAGCATAATGCCTTTGCCTTTCGGCTGAGGCGTAAAAGAACGGAAAACATTTGTTGGCGAGGCTTCAAGACCAACAGTTGATAAATCAATTTTAAGCTCTTTTGCCCCCCAAATAGGAATGTTTGCGCTTACTGCGGAATAAATGCCGCTTATGTTCATATATCTTGGGGTGTTAAGCTCTTTTATAGCTGTTAAAAGGCATGGGGTTTGAAGTTTAATAACCTCATAACCATCTTCTAAAGCCCGTTTAACAGTTATTTCTTTACCATTAATTTCAAATTCTTTAACATATGTAACCTGTGGAATATCAAGTTTTTCCGCAAGCTGTGGCCCTACTTGTGCTGTATCACCGTCAATGGCTTGACGTCCTGCAAAAATTATGTCGTAATCGCCGATTTTTTTAACAGCCGCTGCTAAAGCGTTGGAAGTCGCCCATGTGTCTGAACCACCAAGGGCTCTGTCAGAAACTAAAACACCTTCGTCTGCGCCCATTGCAAGACATTCTATAAGTAAGTCTTTTGCTTGTGGAGGACCCATAGTTATAACTGTTATATGGGTTTCCGGGTATTTATCTTTTATTTTTAAAGCTTCTTCCAAAGCGTTTGCATCGTCATGGTTTAAAATACTTGGAACACCTTCACGAATTAAAGTGTTTTTAACCGGGTCGATTCTAACCTCGTTTGTGTCTGGAACTTGCTTTGCGCAAATTATAATTTTCATGTTTTTCCTCCTCCCATATGGAATTATTTGAAAACGTCGCCTGAAATAACCATTTTCATTACTTCGGAAGTACCTTCGTAAATTTCAGTTATTTTTGCATCTCGCATCATGCGCTCTACAGGGTAGTCCTTAATATAACCGTAACCGCCGTGGAATTGAACAGCTTTCGTTGTAACATGCATTGCGGTTTCGGAACAGAAAAGTTTTGCCTGTGCCGCTTCTACAGAGCTTGGAAGCCCTTTTTGCCGTCTGTCACAAGCTCTGTATAATAAAAGTTTTGCCGCATCTATTCTGTTTTTCATATCAGCCATTTCAAATTGAAGATACTGATTTTTTGAAAGTGGTTTGCCAAATTGCTTTCTTGATTTTAAATATTCAACGGTACAGTCAAAAGCGCCTTCGGCAATGCCTAAAGCTTGCGCCGCAATGCCAAGCCTGCCTACGTCAAGGGCAGACATTGCAATTTTAAAACCTTGACCTAATTTGCCAAGCAAGTTTTCTTTAGGTACTTTTACGTTTTGAAATAAAAGTTCCGCCGCAATAGAACCGCGAATACCCATTTTGTTTTCTTTTTTAGGGAAAGTAAAACCTTCCATGCTTTTTTCAACTATAAATGCGCTTACGCCTTTAATTCCCTTTGATTTATCTGTCATAGCAAGGATTACGTAAGTTTCCGCTATGCCGCCGCCGGAAATAAATATTTTAGAGCCGTTTAAAAGGTAATGGTCGCCCATGTCTACCGCTCTTGTTTGAATGCCTGCCGCATCGCTTCCTGCGTTAGGCTCTGTTAGCCCAAAAGCACCAAGCTTTTTGCCTGTTAATAAATCCGGTAAATACTTTTTACGCTGTTCTTCCGTTCCGAAAGTATAAATCGGCCATGAGCAAAGAGCTACGTGGGTTTGCAAAATAACACCTGTTGCTCCGCAAACTTTTGAAATTTCCTCAATCGCCATAATATAGGCTATGTAATCTGCTCCGGCTCCGCCGTATTCTTTTGGAAGCGGCATACCCATAATTCCAAGCTTGCCGCATTGTTCTATAGTTTCCTTAGGAAATCTTGCCTGTTCGTCTATTTCAGCCGCAATGGGCGCAATTTGTTCCGCCGCAAATTTCCGTACCATTTTTTGTACAAATTCTTGCTCTTTTGTTATACTAAAATCCATTTAAAAACCTCCCTTGCTTATTTAATTTTACAGCCTTGTGCCGCCTGCAACGGAAAGCACATGACCGTTAACATAGCTTGAATCGTCGCTTGCAAGGAACAATACGCATTTTGCCACTTCCTCGGGTTTGCCAAGCCTGCCTAAAGGACATTTCTTACGAAGTGTATCAAGTATTTTTTCAGGAACTGAAAGAACCATTTCCGTTTCAATATAACCCGGAGCAACTGCGTTTGTTCTGATGTTTGCGCCTTTTCTTGTAAATTCTTTAGCCCATGTATATGTCATGCCGATAAGCCCTGCTTTAGTTGCGGCATAATTAGTTTGCCCAATGTTTCCGTATTCACCAATAAGAGAAGAAACGTTAACAATGTTGCCTTCGCCTTGTTCAAGCATAATAGGGGAGACAGCTTTTGTCATAAAGAAAACGCCTTTTAAATTTATATTAAGAACATAATCCCAGTCTTCTTCGCTCATTTTGCCTAAAATTGCATCTTTTATAACGCCGGCATTGTTAACTAAAACGTCGATTCTGCCGCTTTCTGCCTTAACTTGTTCAACAAAAGCGTTAACATTCTCGCCTTTTGTAACATCAGTTTTAATGTGTTTGTAATTGGGGTGTTCAAAAGTAGCTTCGCTTCTTGCGCAGGAATATACCATCTTTGCGCCTTCATTTAAAAACAATTCTGCAATAGCTTTTCCGATGCCTTTGTTGCCTCCGGTTACTATACAAACTTTTCCTTTTAACCTTTCCATGATAAAACCTCCTATATTTAATGGTATTTTAAATTTAATAATAATAATGTATTACATACGTATTCGATTTAATAAAAAGCCCAAATATCAGCATTTTGCAAAAATAAGGTGTTGTATTTTTTGTCCTATTTTGATACAATGATAAAAAACTTAGCGAGGTTCTTTATGAGTGACAAAAAGTATGATAAGTCATTGTTAACCGGCAAAAAAAACGTTACGTCAAGAGATGTTGCAAAAGTTGCCGGTGTATCCCAGTCTACAGTTTCAAGAGCTCTTAACCCTAACAGCATTTTGTCGGACAAAACAAGGGAGAACGTTTTAAGCGTTATGAAAGAGCTTAATTATAAACCAAATGCCATTGCCAGAAGCCTAACAGCCCAAAAAACTAATATAATAGGCATTGTTATGGTACGGTCTGTACCTTTTTATAATGATGTTTTGAGCGAATTTACAAGAAGGCTGCAAAACATGAACAAGCAAATTCTTTTATTTAGCTGCGAGGAAGACCAGGACATAGACGATATTTTGTCTAATGTATTGCAGTACCGTGTAGACGGGCTGATTATTGCCTCAGCAAGCCTTTCTTCCAAAATGGCAGACGAATGCGAGCAAAGCGGCACACCTGTAATCCTTTTTAACCGTTATGTTCCCAATTCCTGCGCAAGCGCTGTTTGTTGCGATAACGTAGAGGGCGGGAGAATCGCCGCAAATTTTTTACTTGACGGCGGTCATAAGCGTTTAGCTTATATCTCCGGCACTGAAAACGCTTCCACAAATAAAGACCGCAAAAAAGGATTTATTGACAGATTGTCTGAACGAGGCATAAACCATGTTATTGTGGAGCGTGGTACATTTACATACGACAGCGGCGCAGAAGCAACAAGACGGTTACTAAAAAGTGCTGATAGACCTGATGCAATTTTTTGCGCCGACGACACAATGGCTCTTGGCGCAATGGACGTTGCAAGGCACGAATTTGGGCTTAAAATCCCTGAGGATTTGTCAATTATAGGCTTTGACGATATACAAATGGCTTCATGGCAATCCTATAATTTAACAACAGTACGCCAACCTATGGCACGTATGTGCAATACAACTATTGAACTTTTACTTGCCCATATGAACAATGAATATCAGCAGTCAATATTACGTCTTCTTGATGTTAACCTTATCCAAAGAGGGTCTGCCCGTTTGCCGGAAAATAAATATTAATCTTTAGCTTATTGGCGGTGTTTGCATAAACACCGCCTTTTTTGCTGGACTAATTTTCTGTCTCGCAGTCTTCGCATACGCTCTCATAACATTGTTGCTGGCTGTATACTTGCACAAGCAAATCAAGGGCATCAAATGTAACCCATTCTTCTTTAATTTTATTATCTAAAACAGTAAAATGACTTATACCTAACACATCAACCGGTTTGCCGGAGGGCTTACCAAAAAAGCCTATACCCTCATGAAGCCCTGTCAAACGCCAGCGAACTGCTACGTCGTAGCTGTTTTCCTCGCTTCTGTCGTTTATCGTAATCCGTTCGATTCTGTACGAACCGTTGGGAATTGAGGCGAAAAAGCTTATAAGCATACCTTGAATTTGGATGTGTCCATTTAATTCTTGGTTGCAAATATAATGAACAGTTGCGTTTTCATGGTAATATTCGCAAACCATATCAAACATCTTACAGCAATAAATATTTTTAATTATTTCAACCATGCGTTCGCCGACAGAGCTGTCTTTTGCTTTGTAGGTTTCCGGGAAAAGTTGACCTTTTGTGCTTTCGCCCAAAGATTTTATACAGGATTCTGTTAAAACGGGGCGTTTAGCCGCCATTTTCATGGCAACTTCATGGGGGCAAAGCCCGAGCTGTTTAACAATCCACATATTGTCCCGAACAAGCCATTCTTCGTAAATACGGTTGTTTTTACCGGCGCAGTCTGCAAATGTACGGAATTCAACTTTTTTAAAAGTTGCATCACCGAAACTACTGTCTCCTAAATTAGTCGCCGTAGAATAAACACGGTGAGAAGAATAATAACCCTCGCCGCCGTCAGAAGACCAAATAACGTTTTGGGCTATAAGCTTTCTATCCGGAAAAGCAAACAGCGTTTGTAGAGTTCCGGCGATTACTCCTTGAATTCCGGTTGTAGTGCTGGAGGATGAATGTATTAAAATATTATTGTGATAAGTTTTATAAATTAAGCCGATTGACCTTTCCTCCCATATTTTGTGGGTAATTTTAATAATGTAGTCCACATAATCAAGGTATTCGCTGTCAAAACCTTTAAAGTCCTGACTTCTTTCGGTATGTTTTATATATTCGTTGTAATCGTCACCGTTTACTGGGTTTACTTCGCTGTTTGCTCCGTAAAATATAATATTTTCCAAAATGTGCCTCCTGTTAAGGTATTAATAATATTTTAATTCTGCATTCTTTTTTTTCTTCCATTAATTTAACAACATCTTCAAATTTTTCAAGGGGAAACCGGTGTGTAATCAGCGGTTTAACATTAAGCTTTCCAGATGAAATCATTGAAATAATGGGCTTAAAGCAGTTAGGGCTTGCTAAAACTCCGCAAAGCTCAGCATCTTTTGTTATTACAGTGTTAATTATAGCCGGCATTTCCGTACCAGAATAAAAGCTTAAAAGGGCGATTCTGCCTTGTGGGCGTATTGCCTGAATTGCTTGGTTAAAAGCAATGTTATTGCCGGAAGTTTCAATAATTTTATCAACTCCGACACCACCTGTTTCGTTTCTTATAACTTCAACAACGTCATTACGTTTATAATTATAAACAACGTCTGCACCGGTTTGTTTTGCAATTTCAAGCTTTTCGTCCCAGCTACCAACAGAAATTACTTTAGAAGCGCCGGAAAGTTTTGCACACTGAACTGCTAATAATCCTATAGGTCCATCGCCAATTACTGCAACAGTGTCACCGAATTTAACGTTTGCCCGTTTTACACCGTAATATGCAGTTGCGGCAGGCTCAATTAAAGCCCCGTCTTCAAAACCTATATTATCAGGCAGTTTATAAACATGTCTATAGGGAATTGTTAAATATTCGGCAAATGCGCCGTCTTTGTTGCGGTAACTTCCTATTACAACTCTGTTGGGGCAAAGGTTGTAATGTCCTTCACGGCAAGTTTGGCAGCATCCGCAGCCAATTGAAACATCCCCGGTAACACGTTCCCCAACAGTAAAACCCTTAACAAATTCGCCTACGGCTTCGATTACTCCTGTCCATTCGTGCCCCGGAATTAAGGGGAATTTTGTAAAGCCATTTTTAATATGAGGCATTTCTCCGCTTAAAAGCTCTAAATCTGTTGCACAAACGCCAACAGCCATAATTTTAACTAAAATATCATTTGGGCCGGGCACCGGCTTTGCAACTTCGGAAACCTCAATTTTGTAAGGCTCCATAAATCGTATTGCTTTCAAATCTAACCCTCCTGTTTATTATATAATATCATTTCAGCCGTTCGCATCATTATTACTTTGCATTCAGGGCATTTTTCTTCCATTTCTTTTTTAAACGCCTGTGGGTCTCCCCCGTGCTCTGCAAAAGTGTAGAAATGGCAAGGTATAACTGCTTTTGCTCCGCAAAACAGAGCAAGTTCTGCCCCCTCCGCCGAATTTAAATTACCAAACGCCCCGTTAATTGACAAAATTGCAATATCAGGCTTTGCTTCTTTAACTTCTTCCCATTTTTCAAGCCTTAGAGCTGTATCGCCGGAAACATATATACAATTTTCATCAATTTCAATTAACAGCCCTACAGCATCTGGCGCAAGCTGCCCATGGTCTGCATATACAGCCGTTACTTTAACGCCGAAATGGGTAACGCTTTTTTCCGGTTCAAGCAAGGCTAAATTTTTTTCTTCCCCTTTAATCTCTTTCAGAAGTTCATAACAAGTTTTATTAGCCAGAAACATTGTTTCAGGGCTATTTTTTATAATTATAGGAATTGCATCATTATCAAAATGGTCAAAATGGTGATGAGTTGTTATATAAATATCTGCTTTTAAATCTTCCGGTGTTATAAATATAGGGGAAATGCGCTTAAAGCCTTTTATTCTGTTGCCGTAGTCCGTTAAATAAAGGTCTATGGCAACTACTGTTCCGTCACTGGATTTAATTAAGAAACCAGCTTGCCCCACCCACAGAATTAAAAGTTCTCCTTTATTTAAAACTTTGTTATAAAAATTTTCAAGGCATTTATTATCTTGCATATATATTACTTCTTTCGTTTTTAATATAGAGCGTTTTCAAGGTCTAAATATCTTTCGTCAAATTGAACTCTGTATTCTTTTTCGCTTCCGGCAAGCCCCCAGAACAAATAAGCTTCGCACCCAGGAAGGGCAAAAGAGGTGTGGAAGCCTTTTGGAAGCGCAATTGCTCCGTTATCGTCTTCAACGGCGTACATTTCGTCCCAGCGGTTGCCGTTTTCATCATAATCATAACTTAACTGAATAGCAGCACCGCCTGATAAACCTCTTACACGCATAGAAAAAATTTCATCAAGAGGAAATTCCTTTTCAGTAACAATATCATGTCTGTGAGCCGGAAAGCCTATCCAGCCGCCGGGAACGGAAACGGATTCGCCGACAATAAGCCTTTGTGTAATATCTCCGTTATTTTTGCCTTTTGGTGCAAAAATCGAGCGATATTTGCGTTTCCATTGTTTTGCCCCCGGTTCTGTTTCAATAACCTTTGATGGCGGACAGAAGAATGGTGCATTGCCGCCATTGGCATCGCAGTGGAAAATTCTTGCGTGCATACCGTTTACAGTATTAATTTTCATTGAAGCTCCGGCTGGAATGTAAACAGCTGTAGGCATATCATCAAATACACAAGTTCTTGTGCCGGAAATGCCGTCTAAAATCTTTTCTCCGTTTGCGTAAACTTCCCCTGTAAAATCGCCGGATTGAAGAACTAAAACGGATTCTTGCCCGGGGATTTCAAAATTGTAGGAAGCGCCTTTGTTAAGCCATAGAACTGAAAAATTAAGGATTTCAAGCCCTGCTTTTTTATAATCAATTATTTGCTGAAAGCCCTCTTTTTCTTCAAATTTGTAAAAGCTTGAATAAGCCATATGTATTACCCCTTTTTTATTTTTTTTATATCATTAACCTGTGGGTTTACTAAGTACGTTGGTTTTTTCCCGGATAAAACTTCGCAAATTCCTTGCGCGGACTGAGTAGCCATTGCAACAAGGGCGTTGTCTGTAAGCGCCGCATTATGGGGCGAAAGCAAAACATT
Organism: uncultured Eubacteriales bacterium; assembly: GCA_964545475.1. Classification (GTDB taxonomy): domain Bacteria; phylum Bacillota; class Clostridia; order Lachnospirales; family JAISER01; genus CAZJGG01. The sequence goes on from CAZJGG010000008.1 coordinate 20,056, forward strand.
TGGAAGAGTAAACAGCGGTGAGTCCGCTTTAGGTGGTTCGTCGTTAAAAACGTCAAGAGCCGCTCCCTTAATAATATTTTGGGTTAAAGCCTCATAAAGGTCAGCTTCGTTAATAATTCCGCCTCTTGCGGCGTTTATTATAAAGGCTGATTTTTTCATTTTTAAAAGCTGATTTTTGCCAATTAAGTTTTGGGTCTCTTTTGTAAGCGGCAAATGTAAGCTAATAAAGTCTGAAATTTCTAAAATCTCCTCAAGAGTTTCAACTTTTTCAACCCCTGCATCTTTTGCTTGTTCCTTAGTAATAAATGGGTCGTAGGCTAAAATTTCCATATCAAGAGCTTTACATTTTTTTGCAAGCAGTCTTGCAATTCTTCCAAAGCCCAAAAGACCTAATTTTTTACCAGAAAGTTCTATATTTTCAACTTGTGTGCGCATTGCAAAATTATTATTTCTAACCTCTTTATCCATTTGAAGCAAATGTTTCGATAATGCTAAAATCATACAAAGTGAATGTTCTGCAACAGCGTTTACATTGGATTCCGGCGCATTAACCACCATAATGCCACGTCTTGTTGCGGCTTCAACGTCGATATTGTCTACTCCTATGCCGTGCTTGCCGATAACCTTTAAGTTGGGCATAGCCGCCATTATTTCATCGGTAATTTTAGCGGAGCGTATTAACACGCCGTCTGCTTCTTTACCTTTTTCTATAATAGAGCTTGCTTCCTTGCCGCCGTTTTCAATAACCTCTGCAACCTGATTAAGTATTTCGATTCCTGCTGGGTTAATTGGCTCTGTTAAAAGAACTTTCATTATTTTTTCAGCTCCTTAACGTAATTTTTTGCAACACCAGACATCATGCCCTGGTCAGAACCGATTATTATGTAATTTGCGCCCATTTCAATAAAGTGTTTAGCTTTTTCAATTGTCCCAACAAAAATCCCGGCTGTTTTACCTGCTTTAACAGTTTTTTGAATAACCGTTTCAATGGCATTAACAACGGTAGGGTGGGAGTCATTTCCTATAACACCATAAGACTGAGACAAATCCATAGGTCCAATAAAAACAACGTCGATTGCCGGAATTGTAAGTATTTGGTCTAGGTTTTCAACAGATGTAACAGTTTCGCAATGAGAGACTATTAATGTGTTTTCGTTGGAAAGCTTTATGTATTCGTTTTTGTCTATAAAGCCGTATCCTGCCGCTCTTACGGAAGGGGAGAAGCCTCTGTTTCCCTCCGGGGTATATTTGACACTGTCTGCAAGCTGTTTAGCTTCTGCATACGTATCCACATTTGGTACTTGAACGCCAAACGCACCGGCATCAAGAGCTTGGAGCACTTCAACAGGCTGGTTTTCTCTAACTCTTACTATAGGAACAATTGAAACGGCGGAAGCGGCACGCATTGTGTTAACCATGGCTTCTCGGCTCATTGCCACATGCTCATTGTCTAGCACGAAAAAATCAAACCCGGAAAGCCCAATTATTTCAACAATGGCTGGGTCTGCCGTTTTAACAAATGTACCGATAACTGGCTGGTTTTGCGTAAGTTTTTTCTTAACCTCATTTTGTTTAATCATATAAGCTCACTCCATTTATAAAATCTAAAATGATTACGTATTCATAAACTGTAAAAAAAATAATTTTGAAGTTATTGATTTGCAACTAAAATTTCAAATTCATTCTTATTAAAGTTAATAATTCCTTCTTTTCGCATTTTGCAAAGCTCGTTGCACATTGCGCTTCTGTCTACACATAGGTAACTTGCAAGTTCTTCCCTGTTATAGGGGATTGTAAATTTATTTGCGGCACCCCTATGATATTCAAAAAATAGAAGAAGTTTATCTCTAGTTGTACGTTTAGAAAGTATTTCTATTTTTTTATTTAGAGATAAATTATTTTTCGATATTATGAATAGCAAATTTTCTACAAGCCTTTTATGATATTCGCATGAATTAGAACATGTGTTAACAATTTTTTTGTAATCTATAAAAAGAATTTCGCAGTTGCTAAGAGCCTTAACAGATATGGGGCTGCGGGAAACGCCGGCACAAGCGAAAACTTCTCCAAAGATACCAGAAGCGTACAGTTCCTTAATTACTTCGGTATTATCTTGATTTTCCTTTATAATTGAAACACTACCTGTAATTACAATGCCTACAGAGCTTACATTATCGCCATATCTTAAAACAATGTCGTCTTTTTCATAACTTTCGCTTTTGACAAAAAGGCAATTCAATAGCTTTTCAAATTTCGAAAAAGAAATACCGCCAAACAAATAGTTACTTTTCAATATTTCAAAGTATTTTCTCATAAAACTCACCTTTTGTTGTATATACAACAGATACGTTGTAATTATTATATATCATATCTTATAAAAATACAAGGGTTTTTTTATGAAAATTATTTATTTTGTCAATTAAAAAGATTTTTTAAATTTATAAAATAAACCTTCCGTTGTGAAAATATACTCAAGTCTATATTTGTAATATTATGGATTGATATAAATACGATATTAGTAGAAGCTTAGTGAAAATTTATGAAGTATTAGGTTGTTTTTGGCAACGTTTATATCAGTTGTGAAAATGCACATTGCGGTATTAAAATGATTGTGATATTATAGTGTTGTATTGAATTGTAAAACAAAGGAGGAAAATATGACAGCAATTAATTATTTAAACGAAAAGTTTGCACCGGCAGTATTGCCTGATATTTATGCACCAAGGCGTAAGCTTATTCAGGAGTTAAAAAGCATCAAAGGTATAAGATTTTTTTATATTTCCGCCCCAGCCGGATATGGAAAAACTCTTTCAACACTCCTTTGGCTTAAAAGTTCCGGGCATAAAATAATTTGGATAGGTCTTGACTCTTACGATAATACGCCACATTTGTTTTATAAACTTTTTTGCACTGGAATATCTTCAATACAGTCGGATAATGAGGCCATATTAAACATAATACGGAATCAGTCGTTTTCATCTTCACCTGTTGAGCAGACTATAGAAGTTTTGTCTAACATAGTGCCGGAGAATGGCAAATTTGCGCTTGTCTTAGATGATATGCATGAAATAACCCATGAAGAAATACTTAAATCAATGCCATATGTGTTTAAAAGACTACCTGTTAATTTTGACGTATTTATTTTATCAAGGAACGAACCAAGAGATAGTATTAAAAATTATATTGAATGCGGTAAAATGAAGCTTATTACTTCTGAGCAGCTTGCCTTTAAAAGCGATGATATTAAAGACTGCTTTACAAAATCAGGACACAGCATAACAGGCAACGAAGTTTCAAAAATTTTGAAGTATACAGAGGGTTGGCCTATAGGAGTAAGTGCTCTTGCGTTAAGCCGCAATACTGAGTTGAGTGAAACAAAAGGTAACATTTTAGGGAACTACATAAAAAAACAAATTTGGGATAAGTGGGATAATCAAACTAGAGAGTTTTTGCTAAAGACAGCTGTTGTTGACGAAATGACACCTGAACTTTGCAACAGGCTTACAGGCTTCCAAAATAGCGAGGAAATACTTGAAAACCTTTATAATTCTAACTATTTTATTAGGCGCAGTTCTGGAAACGTTTACACTTATCATCAATTATTTTTGGAATTTCTAAGAGATTTGCAAAAGGCGTTTGACACAAAACCTTTAAACAAAATTGTAGCTGAATATTATATTGAAAAGGGTGATGTTTTAACGCCGAGAAGATACGCTTTAAAAAGCGAGGACATTGAAACAATTACAAAAGCTGTTTTTAAGTATAACCAGTATAATGAAAATAACGTCTCTATAGATGATTACGTAAATTTTCGCAGAAATTTTAACAGGGATGATTTGCCTGAAGTTGTTTGTGATAAATACCCATTTTTATACTTATCTCATGTCTGGTTTAATTTTTTAGCAGGTGATAGCAAAAAGACGGAATACTATTTTGACAAACTTTATAAGTTTTTGCCCGTCATTGAAAACGAATATTCCCAATTTCTTGAATTAACTGTATTAATTTTGATTTCTGACTACAGATATACAATTTATGAACAATATGAAAAATTTAAGTTAGTTGATATAAAGGATTTGCATGATAAACAAATGGGTCCAACAATAACTATGCATATGCCTTTTATACATAGAGGGTTTAGAGATTTTATTGAGCTTTTGGATATCAAAAGGTTTAACAAATGCAAGCCACTATTATCTAAACTTATTAAGCATAATCTTGACATATTTATTTCTGGTGTGCAAGCGTGCCTTTTGTATGAGAAAAATTTGTTGAAGGAAGCTTTAGAGCTTGCAGTGAAGTCTAAAAAGAAAATATCAGGTTCTGATACGGATGAGCTGATTTTTACATGGGATGTTTTAATTTCCAGCATTTATTTTAATATGGGAAACGACTTTGCTTCTGATGAAATAATTAACGAAATAGACAAAAACATAACTGAAAGAAAATCCTATTACTTAAGTGCAAACTTTGCTGCTTACAAAACTAGGTTAGAACTTGTAAAAGGTAATAAAAACGCTGCTACTCAATGGTTAGATAATTACTATGTTACAGACTCTAAACAGATGGAGCTTTACAAAGCATATCAATATTTTACGACAGCCAGAGCATATATAATATTAGGTAAACTTCATAAGGCGTTAGAATATGTATTTGACATTAAACAATTAGGTTTAGATTATAACAGAACGCTGGATGTTTTTGAGGCAATGGTTTTACAATCCATTATCGAATGGAATTTGAGCAAAAGAAAAGAAGCCGTTGACACACTTGAGCGCACTTTAATTTTAATGCAAAAATATGGATTTGTTAGAATAGTTGCTGAAGAAGGGGCTGCGATTTTACCGGTTCTTAATAAAATTATTACTAAGCTTAAAAGAGGCAAAGCTTCTGATGAACTTGACGCTACTTTTACAAATGATGTTTTAATCGCTGTATATGAACAATCTAAAAGGAGAAAAGGAATAACGGAACTCATTGAGGTTAAACCTGTGAAACTTTCTAACCAGCAAACAAGGGTTTTAAATTATATTGCGCAAGGAAAGAAAAATGTGCAGATTGCTGAAATAACAGGGTTAAGCGTTCATACAATAAAATGTCATACATCTATCGCTTATTCTAAACTTGGTGTAAATAACGCCATGGATGCCGTTTTAAAAGCAAGAGAATTAGGGGTAATTGAATAGGATTCTATGTGTGTAATGTAACAAACTTCGTTTAAATATTAAAAAAAGGAGCTCGGCTTTCGCCAGCTCCTTTTTTGCTATACTTTTTTGAAGCCTACAGTCGCCATATTTTCATAAGAAAAAATAATGTTGTCAAAGTATTGACAATATTCAATAATAGTAATAAAATAATTTGGTATGTTATTTTCAATTTTATATATTTTTTATAGAATTATAAAAATTTCTGGAAATTATACTTTTAAGGAGGTGCGTTTTTATTATTTATGGATGATGTTATTTATATTGTTTTAGGAATTATTCTCGCCATATTTTGCGCTCTTATAATTTTTTTCGCCGGCGTTTTTTATAGAAAAAAGGTTGCCGAATCAAAGGTCGGTTCTGCCGAAATTGAAGCCGAGAACATAGTTGAGGAAGCTAAGCGGAACGCCGAAGCGCTTAAAAAGGAACTTTTGCTTGAAGCAAAAGAAGAAAGCATAAGAACAAAAAATGAAACAGAAAAAGAAGCTAAGGAACGCAGAAATGAGTTAACAAGGCTTGAAAGAAGGCTTATCCAAAAAGAAGAGGTTTTAGACAGAAAAAGCGAAACCTTTGAAAAAAAAGAAGAACAGCTTCATAATAAAATGGATATGCTGGAAAATCAGAAAAGTGAAATTAACAACGTATTAGTTAAACAGCAAGAGGAGCTTGAGCGTATTTCTGGCTTTAGCGCAGAACAGGCAAAGCAATATTTGCTTGCGACAATCGAAAGCGAAGTCAAGGTTGAAGCTGCTGTTCTAATTAAAGATATTGAAACAAAGGCTAAGCTGGAAGGCGAAAAAAGAGCCAAAAATATTATTGCTAATTCCATTCAAAAATGTGCAGTTGACCACGTTGCCGAAACGACAGTTTCAGTTGTGACCCTTCCGAATGATGAAATGAAGGGGCGCATTATCGGCCGTGAAGGCAGAAACATAAGAACGCTGGAATCCTTAACAGGTATTGATTTAATTATCGACGATACGCCGGAAGCGGTTATATTATCAGGTTTTGACCCTATGAGAAGGGAAATTGCAAGAATTGCCCTTGAAAAGCTTATTTTAGACGGGCGTGTTCATCCGGCACGTATTGAAGAAATGGTTGAAAAGGCTAAAAAAGAAGTAGAAGTTATGATTCGTGAAGACGGCGAAGCTGCAACATTTGAAACCGGAATTCATGGAATCCACCCGGAGCTTATTCGTTTGCTTGGTAAAATGAAGTTTAGAACAAGTTACGGGCAAAACGTTTTAAAACACTCCATTGAAGTTGCGCATTTGTGTGGGCTTATGGCTGGTGAGCTTGGGGTAGACATTACGCTTGCAAAGCGTGCAGGTCTTTTGCACGACATCGGCAAATCTGTAGACCATGATATGGAAGGCTCTCACATCTCAATTGGTGTTTCTCTTTGTAAAAAATACCGGGAATCGGATATTATTATTAATGCGGTTGAATCTCACCATGGTGATGTTGAGCCTACTAACATTATTTCAGTTTTTGTACAAGCGGCAGATGCCATTTCAGCGGCTCGCCCTGGGGCAAGGCGTGAAACGTTAGAATCTTATATCAAAAGGCTTCAAAAGCTTGAAAATATTGCGGATACTTTTAAAGGCGTTGAAAAATCCTTTGCTATCCAAGCGGGTAGGGAGCTTCGTATAATTGTTATTCCGGAAGACATTGACGATAAGGGTATGACTGTCCTTGCAAGAGATATCGCAAAGAAAATTGAAGAAGAAATTGAGTACCCAGGTCAAATAAAAGTTAACTTAATACGTGAAACAAGAGCGATTGACTATGCAAAATAAAAATCTTAGGGCCAAGCGGAAAAACTGCTTTGCCCTAAGATTTTTTTGTTTGCTTGCAATTTATTATAACAATTTTGTTACAAAGGTCGAATTTGTGAACAAAATGTAAATTTTCTGCGTTTTAATTGTTATAAATAGATTTATATTGTATAATAAGTATGTGCTTTGTTTTATGGGAAGGCTTTGGTACTTAACACCTATAGTTCCCTTATTTATAAGAAAAGAGGCGAAAAAATGGCAATTATTCAATTGTCAGAAGTCAGAAAAGTTTACAGAATGGGTGACGAAAAAATTGTCGCATTAGACAGCATAACCCTTGATTTTGAGAAAGGCAAAACATATTGCCTGCTTGGGACAAGTGGTTCGGGGAAGTCAACGCTTCTTAACATGCTTGCTGGACTTGAAAAACCCACAAAAGGTAAAATTGTATTTAACAACGTTCATTTGGAGTCATTAAACGAGTCACAGCTCGCTAAATTTCGCCAAAAATACGTTGGATTCGTTTTTCAGTCCTATAATTTATTGCCGACACTTACGGCCCTTGAAAATGTTATGCTTCCGCTAGTTTTCAGCCGTATTCCATCGGGAGTTAGGAAAAAAAAGGCAATGGAAATGTTAAAGGCAGTAGGGCTTAAAAACAGGGCTTATCATAAGCCATCAGAAATGAGCGGCGGCCAGCAGCAGCGTGTTTCAATTGCTCGTGCGTTTGTTAACACTCCGCAAGTAGTTTTCGCAGATGAACCAACAGGGAACTTAGATACAAAAACTACGTTTGAAATGATGGACCTTATGACAGGGCTTGCTAAAGAGCACAACCAAACTTTAATTATTGTTACGCATGATGAGGAAATCGGAGTTTATGCAGACAAACTGATACATATGCGTGACGGAGTTATAGATAGTATTAAAGAAAAGACAGAAGAAAACGAAAAGGAGAATAACGATGAAATTGAGTAAAAAACTTACATTAACTTTTTTAACTGCTTTTATTTTTACATTTTTTTCTATACAATCGGTTTTTGCAACATTTGCTACTTATATACCTTTTGATGGAAGTGAGCCAAATCCTACCGTGATTCCGACGGAATCCCCGTCTCAACCAAAAATTAGTGTAACTTCACCTTTAAACCATACGTTTAAAGCCGGAGAAACTAGGACAATTAAAGTTACGGTGAAAAATATCGGTACAAAATATGCCAATTCTTTTATTGCCCAGGCTTCTAGCCCGGAATCCGGCATAACAGCAAACATTACTACAAACACAAATGAAATACCGTATATATATGAGGGTAGCAGTTATACTTTTGATTTAAAAATTTCAGCTGATAAATCCCTTAAAGAAGGAACTTATAACGTAACGTTAAAATATTTGTACAAAAACGAGATCAAAGAAAATTTTGAAAGCTCTGATACACTTTATATAAAAATTACAAACCCTATTGAAGAGGCGAACCTTTATATTGATAAAGCCGCTGTCAGCAAAAACGTGTTAATGCCGGGAGACACCTTTGATATAGCCGGTATTTTAGTTAACTCCGGCGGAAAAGATGCTGAAAACGTTCAAATCACATTTGACGGCTTAGGTAGCGACAGAATTAATTTATTAAACTCGGATAAAACAAATTTTAATACTGTAAAAGCAGGTGAAAAAATAAATTTAAACTACCGCTTTTCAATTTATAATAAATTAAAAGAGGGAACTTACCCAGTAGTATTTAAAATTCAATATAAAATATCAGACGGAACTTTAAAAGATTACAGCTATACCCAATATATTAACGTGTCCGACGGCAAATCCCAAAGTGATAAAAAGGCCGTTGTGGAAATAATATCCGCCCAAGCTCCACAAGGAGTTTTAAACGTTGGAGATTTATTTACTGTTAATGTTACACTTCAAAATAATGGTAAGACCGATGCAACAAACGTTAAAATTACAGCAGTTGTTGATAAAGAGGGCGCAGTTGTTCCTAAATCTTCAAACACTAAGGTTATAGATAAAATGCCTGTTGGAGCTTCGGAAAGGCTTTCATTCTCTTTTTCGCCGACGTCTTTGTCAAAAAGCCAGAATTATGTTATTAACTTTAATGTAACATACGAAACAGGTTTTGAAAAGACTGATGAAACTATGGAAACTCTTTCTGTTGACCAATACGTGGGTGTAAACGTTGTAAACCCAAAAGCGGACAAAGACGAAGAGGACAGCAAAAAAATAAGTAAGCCAAAAATTATTATTCAAAGCTATGAATGCGACCCACAAATTGTTAAGGCAGGGCAAAATTTTAATTTAAAAATGGTCTTCCAAAACACCCATAAATCAAAAACTATCGAAAATATTAAAGCAACAATTGCGGCAACGGAAGCGGACAATAACCCTAATGATAAAAAAGGCAACACATTTATGCCGGTAGACGGCAGTAACACATTTTATATTGATTCTATTGCTCCAAAAGCAACAAGCAGCAAAGATTTTGTTATGTTTACAATACCCGATGCAGACCCAAGAACTTATACGTTAACTGTTAAGTTTAAATATCAGGATGCTGATTTTAACGAATACGAAGAGGAAGAAATAATCGGTATAACTGTTAAACAAGTTACAAAGCTGGATGTTGGAAATATAATTGTACCGGAAACCGGCATGCCAGGGGACATTATTAACATTAACTTTAACCTTATGAATACCGGGAAATCCCCTTTAAATAACTTAACTGCAAAAGCAAGAGGTAATTTCGACGACAAAAATTCAATGATGTATTTCGGAACGCTTAACAAAAGCGCATCTGCATATTATGATGCTGAAATAACATTAACAGAGCCCGGCAAACAAACAGGAGAAATTGTAATAACTTATGAAGACGAAGTTGGGGAAGTAACGGAAATTGTAAAAGAATTCGCAATTGATGTTATGGAAATGGGTGCAATGCCGGACGGCATGATGGGCTCGGATCAAATGGGTTTTGGAGGCCCTGTTGCTATAGGCCCTGACGGTATGCCTATGGATATGCAAATGGGCATGGACGGAGCAATGCCACCTCAAGGCGGAATTATGAGGATTGTTAAAAACCCTTGGGTTATTGGCGGTATTGTAATTGTTATATTAATTGGCGCAGTTGTTGCTGTTAAAATCCATAATAAGAGAAGAAAGGAAAAGCTGGCCGATGAGTAGCATTGACTTATTCACAATGGCAATACGCAATCTGTTTAAGCGGAAAGTTCGGACTTCGCTAACGATTTTAGGCGTTGTTATTGGAACGGCTTCAATTGTTATAATGATTTCGCTAGGGCTTGCCATGAATAAGACTTTCGAGGAGCAATTGGCAAACCTTGGAGACTTGACTGTTATAAACGTTTATAATTACGGCGGAGGCGGCGGCATGATGATGGGTGGCGGCGTTATGGTATCCTACGGCGGCTCGTCTAACAAAAAGCAGATTATACTTGATAAAAATGCAATATCAACAATGGGGAAATTTCCGGGGGTTGTTGCTGCAACGCCTATTATGGAATATTATATTACCCTTTCATCAGGGAAGTTTGCCGCACCTTATGTTAACATAATGGGTATAGACCCCGAAGCAATGGGGCCTTTGGGGTACAATGTAAGCGAAGGCAGAATATTAAATGAAAATGATAAATTTAATATAATTTTTGGCACGGAGGTTGTAAGAAGCTATTTCTTTAACCCTAAAAAAACCCAATGGCCAGACCCATCTAAACCAATTAATATGGAACCTTTGAAGACAAGGTTAAAAGCTTCGGGAGACTGGCGCTTTTACAGCGAAATTATGGGGTATGATCAGGGAGAGGATAACAGTAACATTCCCATTAAAACATATGACGCAAAAGTAGTTGGAGTTTTAGAACCAAAAGGATACCCGGCAGATGGCTCAATTATAATGAATATAAATTATTTAACAAAACTTAAAGCGGATATTGAAAAAGCCCAGCAAGCTTTAAACAGCGAATACGGCTGGAGTCAGGGAACAGGAAATAAGCGTGAAACAGGTTACCAGCGTGCTCTTGTAAAATGTACTGACCTAGAGTCGGTAAAAAAAGTAAAAGTAATGATTGAACAAATGGGCTTTACGGCGGAAATTCCGTCTCAAAGCTTAGACTCAATGGAAAATATTGCAAAAAGCTTACAATCATTATTAGGTGCAATAGGAGCGGTTTCGTTTTTCGTTGCGGCTCTTGGTATTGCCAACACAATGATTACTGCAATATATGAAAGAACAAGGGAAATCGGCATTATGAAAGTTATCGGGGCAACATTACCTGATATTAAAAAACTGTTTTTGCTTGAATCTTCATTAATCGGCTTGTTTGGTGGTATATTTGGTGTGTTAATAAGTATGCTGGCATCAAACTTAATGAATTCCTACAATTTGCGGCTTTTTTCATCAATTCAGGAATTTGCCATGCAAACTACGGTGTCTTTAATAACTCCAGAATTGTGCGGCATGGCTGTTCTTTTCGCCACGCTTATGGGGCTTTTCGCAGGATATTTGCCTGCCGACAGAGCGATGAGGTTATCGGCGCTTTCGGCAATCGGTGCGGAATAAGTCTTGCATTTGCTACTAATCAATATTATAATAACTCATGTGTTAATGCTTCTTGAAGAAATTTTAATGAAGTATATTGATTAGGGGGCAAGTATATGAAAAATAAAATAAAAACCGTTATAATAACGGGTCTGTGTGTTTGTGGGCTGGCAACACAGCTTTCAGCAGCCCAAGCGCAGCCCGGCAGCGCAGAAGATCCATTAGTTACAAAAAGTTATGTAGACGGAAAAATTAGCCAGATAACTGGAGTTAGTCCGTCTACAGGCACATCTTCTTCAAGCGGTAATGAAGCTATAGTTAACGATGTTTTAGCTCAGCTTGAAATTATTTACGGTATAAGTAAAAAAGTTGGGACAGGCAGTGCAAACACATCAAGCTCAAGCTCAAAGCCAGAGGGTGAAGCTTTTGAACCAGTTTTTGCATCCGCAGGGCAAATTGTAGTTGGGCTCGAGGGGGCAGAAATTATTTTGCGAAGTGGCAAAGCTGTTGCGTATTGCCCGGGAGAAAATGGTGTTATTAATGTTTCAAAAGGGATAGACTTAAAAAATGGTGACGAGGTAGACCTTAACAACATGTTAATTGTGCCCCGGTCAGACGGACGGGGAATTTCCGCCACAACTGATATTTGGGTAATTATTAAAGGCGGTTACGAAATTAAATAAAGGAGAAATTATGAAAAACAAATTGTGTAAGTTTGTAAGCGCAATTATAACTTCAGTAGTTTTAATTAGCTCGTTAAATATAAATGCGTTTGCTGTTACTTATTTTGAAAATGTGGAAAGGGAAATTTTAGGCAGGGCAATGAGCACAGAAGTTGTGCGCTCGGTTACGGATAAAGGAATGCTTGACGTTTATGTTTTGCGTGTGCCCACAGGAGACCCATATATTAAAATTAAACCTGTAGAATCTGCTAAGGAAAGCCAGCTTAAAGAGCCGACTTCTGTAATTTTACAGGAAAACGGCGCAATAGCCGGTGTAAATGGGGATTTCTTTAATTTATCTGGGGCGTATTCAGCACCAATTGGAGCATTTGTTTCAGACGGCAAAATAAAAGTTGTAGATAGTGTTACAAACGTTGATAAAAACAGCTTTGCTACTCTTTTTGTCGGCAAGGACGGAAACCCTTTAATTAGATACATAAAATCAGAAACTGTTTTTTTAGTTGAAGGTTCTGAAAAAATTAAAGTTTATACAATAAATAAATTAAGAGATTTATCTCAACCGGTTTATGTAGACCGTAATTATGCAAACGATACTCAAAAAATAGATGCTCAATTTCCCGGGTTATCAAAAGTTGTTGTAGACAAAGGCGTTATAACAAAAATTGCAAAAAACGGCGAAGTTGTTGAAATACCAGAAAACGGATTTGTTGTGCTCATAAAGAAAGAATCATCCGATTATTTCACTTCTCTTGTTTCTATAGGGCAAAAGGCAAGTATTTCTGTAAAATCCTATGTTGACTTTTCCCAAATGGAAGCGGCTATAGGGGGAGGCGGAAAAATTTTAACAGAGGGCAAGCTTGCGGCGGACGAAGGTTACGTTCCCGGGGGCAGGCAACCAAGAACTGCTGTTGGATATAACAAAGAGAAAACAGAAATGATTTTAATGGTTGTAGACGGCAGAAGCCATTCAATCGGCGCATCACAAGCCGAAATGGCGGAGCTTATGTTAAAATACGGAGCATATGAGGCAATGAACTTTGACGGCGGCGGTTCTTCTACTTTTGCGGTAAAAAACAAAGGGGAGAGCACTGTAAAAACAATAAACACGCCGTCGGAGGGAAGAGAGCGTAAAGTTGTTAATGCTCTTGGCATTTTTTACGATGCACCTCCCCAACAGCCAACTTCTATTACCGTAAAGCCGGCAGAAGAACGAGTTTTTAAAGGAACAGGTATACCTGTAAACATTTTCGGCATTGACCAGTATTTTAACACAATACTGTTAGACAGCGCTCAAATGGGCTTTGCTTGCGACGATGGCGGTGCAAAATATGAAAACGGATACTTTTTCCCAAGCGTTACAGGTGATATTAACTTAATTGCCACTTTTTCTGGAACTGAGGGAACAGGCAAGGTTGTGTCTAAAGAGCTTGCGCAAATTATTCCTGCTAAAAATAATATAAACACAGGGGTAGGGGGCAGGCAGGTTCTTGAATTTACAGGAAAAAGTACTGACGGATATAACGCTTACATTTATAAAGGTGTATTTTGTGAAGTTGTGCCTAACACATTAGGGCATATTGAGGGTAACGAATTTGTTGCGGATAGTCTTGGCGCAGGTTACATTAAATGCAGTGTTGGTAATGTTACATCGTATATTGACGTAAACGTAGGTTATCAAAATGTGCAGTTAACAAGCTTTGAAAACAATATACCGATTAATTCTACAGTTTACCCGGCAGGACCTACAGCAAGCTCTTATTATACAGAGCAAACTGTTTCCGACGGTAAATTCGCAGTAAAAATGGATTATAACTTTGTTCAAAGCGAAATTACGCAAGCGGCATACACAATATTTTCAACGCCCATTCAGCTTAAACAAGGAGCTATAAGCTTAAAGCTTTCTGTTTTTGGGGATAATTCAAGCCATTGGCTTCGGGCAAGGCTTCTTGATGCAGACGGCAATGAAAGCATGGTGGACTTGGCTAAAGCAGTGGACTGGGAGGGCTGGAAAGAACTTACAGTTACGCTTCCGGAAGGAATAAAACAGCCTGTAAGCCTTGAAAGAATTTACGCTGTAAGCCTTTCAAACCCACAACTTACAAGCAATTCACTTATTTTTGATAATTTAGGCTGTACAATGCTTGTTAAATACGATAAAGTGCAGCACCCACAAGATTCTTTATATATGGATAAAGTTAAGGTGGATTTAAACACACCGTCAAAAACAGGTTATGATATAACTGTTATAGGCGATGTTTCAATGTTAACAGACAAGAAACCGGAAAATTATGTTAAAGAGCAAAGCAATTTAATAAATAGCGCTAAAAAGAACTCAAAAGGATTAATTATTGCAGGAAGCAATGACGTTAATGAGGATAGCGCATCATTTTTATGGAAAAACTTTTACCAGATGAAAGAACTTACAGACGCTTCGGTTATTAGCGTTTCCGGCGAAAAAGGCGGTATTTCTCTTACAAGCCCAGGACAATACGGATATTTTCCTAAAGACATAGAAAAAAGCGAGAAAAAGGTTATTATTGTTACAATAGACAAAAGCCCATTAAACTTTACTCACTTTAAGGAATACGAACTTTTCCAGAGCGTTATGGAAAAAGCAGTAAAAGCAGGAAAAAGTGTGTTTGTAGTAAGCTCCGAGGGTAACACAAACTCGGTTAATACAAGAAACGGCGTGCGTTATATTAATTTAGGCGGGCTTTGGGATAAAGACGGAAAACCTGTAAAAGCCAATATATTAAAAATACGCATAGAGCCCGAAGGTGTTAATTTCGATATTCAATGAGGTGTAATGTGAAAACGGTTTTAGTAACTGGGTCGTCAAGAGGAATAGGTCTTGCAATAGCAGAAAAATTTGCCTTAAACGGTTATAAGGTTGTATTAAATTGCATTAAAAATGACGTGCTAATGAATGAGCAGGTTTTAAGGCTTTCAAAATTTAATAAAAATATTATAGGCCTTAAGGCTGATGTTTCAGATTACGAAAGCGTTGTATCATTGCAGCAGAGAATTAGTGAGAAATTTGGAAATGTGGATATTTTAATAAATAATGCCGGCATAGCTTATGCCGGCTTATTTTCCCTTATGAAACCCGAGGAATGGAGAAGATTAACAGAGGTAAATTTTTATTCGGTTTTAAACTGCTGCAATGTATTTTCAGAAGACATGATTAGTAAAAAAAGTGGCGTAATAATAAATATTTCTTCAATTTGGGGGCAGCAAGGCGCTTCCTGCGAAGTTGTTTATTCCGCAACAAAAGGGGCAGTTGACAGCTTTACAAAAGCTCTTGCCCAGGAGCTTGCACCATCCAATGTTAGGGTAAACGCTGTTTCCTTCGGCGCAATAGACACAGAGATGAATGATAACCTTTCATTAGAAGAAAAGTTAGAATTTGCAGAGGAAATACCCCTTAAAAGGTTTGGTAAAGTTAGTGAAGCGGCGGCGGCGGCATATTTTTTAGCCCAAGACGAATCGGCTTATATTACAGGGCATATACTAACTGTTAGCGGTGGCGTATAATAAAAACAGGACTAATTATGAAGGTTAAAACTTCATAATTAGTCCTGTTTTTTACTTAAATTTTAGAATTAGTTTTGTTTTTCGTGTTATTCTGCTTTAAAAGCTTCTGAAAAACCATTTTTTGAAGTAGCTTTAGTTCTTACAAAAATTGTTTGCCCTTCTTTTATAACAACTTTGTTAATAATGCCTTTTGTCGGAACAGATTTCCATTTTGTAAGTTTTGTATTTGTTAAATCATTTACATTTGCATTGGCATCAGCCACTGCGTATTGAAGGGTTTTAGTGAGTACACCTTCACCTGGGATTATTGTTACTTCCGCACCTTTTTCGCCCGGAACAATAGTTACAGAAACATTAGGTGCGTTGCCGGAAACTAAAGTTTTTACTCCTTTTCTAGGAACGGATGCCGGATAAATTAAGCTTTGTGCGGCTCTAATAAATATTAAATCCTGATATTGAGCAGACACTGTAACAGTTGGTTTTGTGCCTTCAGTTGGGCAGCCTTTCCAGCTGTTTTCAAAAATAGATGCCTCGTTTTGTGCAAGCTGGTATTGATAGTTGCTGTATGGTTTAGAAAAAACTAGGCTGGTAGTACCGACAACTCCTGATGAAGTTGATTTAACGCTTGCAGATGGTGCTTTTGGTGCTGAAATATATTTATTGGATAGAGTTACTGTATCAAAAATTCCGGCTTCGCTTTTTGAATTGGAAAGCAATATTTTGTAGCCTGCTTTTACGGAATTGCTTGGCACAGATGTTTTTGTAACTTGTCTCCAAGTTATTTTTTTAACACCATCCCAAATAGCGTAATAATATTTAGTTGTTTTTATATCTGTTAAATTAAAGGTTATATCAGTTGCCGCTGCTTTTTTAAGGCTTTTGGATACATGAATATAAGTAAATACGTCATCTTCACCATTATTGTTGTCATCGTCATCATCATCGTCATCGCCGTCACCATCTCCACCTTCTGTGTCAGAGATTTTTGAGAAGTTTGCTGTAACTGTAACTTTTTTACGAACAGATGTATCCGGTAATGTAAATGAAGTTTGTTGCGCTGATGCATTTGTAAGAGTGCCGGCTGTAGCTGTCCAGCCATCAAATTTATATCCATTATTAGGGGAAGAAGAAATATTTACTGTATGACCAGAACCATAAACCCCTTCATGAGGTGTTACAGAGCCGCCACCAGAAGCAACAACAGACAATTCATTATATGGCAAAGCCTTTTTCAAGTTTTCAACAAAAAATCTGTTAGCGCCATTTACAATAAAGTTATAGCGGTCTGGGTAACCTGTTAAAGAGTGTACTCCTCCTTTGGCTTCTTTATAGAACAAGTCCGTTGTTCCGTTTTGAACTCCTGCTTCTTCAAGCCTTGAAACGAACCGTCTTGCATATCCTACGTTTATTGTAGGGTCTGCATCTCCATGAAGTACATATGTAGGAGTCCCCGGTTTTAATTCATAAAGTTCGTCGAACTCATTTTCAGGAGTTCCCCAAAGTACTGCGGAAGCAATATGCCCGTTGTAGTTAAAGCCACGGTTTGCCTTAGCATAAGCATAACCTGCAACTGTGCGCCCTCCGGCAGAGCCGCCCGCAGTAAATATATAATTCGGATCAAAGTTATATTTATTTGCGTTTTCTCTAAGCCAGTTAATAGCTGTGTTTAAGTCTTCGCTAGCATCACGCATTGCAGGCACTTCGTCTGCAGTTGTTGGCATGTCTGAACCTTTTCTAAGGCGATAATCGATAGAAGCGGTTACATAACCAAGCTTTGCAAAACGTGTAGCCATTTCAACAATATACCCTTGTTTTCTGGTGGAATCATCTCTAAAGCCGCCACCGTGTACGAAAACTATAACAGGTCTGTTGTTTCCGGTCATGCCGTCACCACGATATATATCCATAGATAAATCTATTTCTTTTTGTTTATAATCTCTTAAAGTTGCAAACTTTTCTTCGGTTACATTAACGGTTGAAAACTGCTCATTAAGATAAACCTCCGGGTTAATCGGCGCATATGAACGTGTGTCAACAGGGATTTCCGCAGGGGTGTTTGGATCACCGCCGCCCCCTTCAGAGCGTTCAAGCTGTAAAACAAAAGTTCTTTTAGAAACACCATTTGCCGCAGTAACATCCATTTCAAACTCATTAAGCCCCATTTCTAAGCTTACACGAAATTGGTCTTTAATTAATGTTTTAGCACCATCTTTTACTCTATAAATATTAGCAACTGCACCTACAGGTATTTGTGGAATTATACAAACGCTTTCTACTACTTCATTAACTGCGCCTGCATAAACGTTAGGTGGGTTATATTCTTGGAATACTTGCACTGCCCCTCCGATAACACCTGTTGCAGTTTGAAAACCTTCTAAAACTTTAAAAGTTGCATCTGTTTTATCGTCCGTAGGAGAACCTGCGCCGGTTGTAACATAAAGCTTCGGACGAAGATTAGAGCTCTTTGTATTTATTGAATGAAATTTTAAACCGTTTGAGTTATTTGTTGTAGTAAAAGGTATAAGCCTAAGAGAGAAAGTACCGCCTTTACCTACCTTGCTATTATAAAAATCCGTTATATCAACAACACACTGAGAGTTTGAGGATTCTGCATAGAATTGGGTTATATAACCCATATCTCTATTTCCGGAGGTTAAATCACCGAAAAGCGCTGTTGAAGTTGAACCGTTTTCAAGTATGTTTGGCTGTGTGCCCCATGTCATTCCTGCTTGCCAATCCGAAACTTCAAAAACACCAACATCATGTTTTACAGAACCGCCGGAATTGCCGCTTATATTTATCTGAAGTTCGACTTTTTCAGCTTTTGCTGTGGGTGCATTAAAAGTAAGGTAAGGTGCTCTCGGGCCGCTTGTAGACGGAAGCTTTATAAGCATATCTTCTGCGTTATCAAAAATATTTACAGAACCACCCTCAACATAAGTAGTTTTTGTGGGGTAATCAATTTTAACGCCTTCTGGCAAACGATCAATTGTTAAAGTGTACTCTAATTGAGCATCCCAGTCTTCTGCTGTTGTTTTTATTAAAACAGTATTTTTTCCAGCGTTGAGGTTTGCGGTTACCGTAAAATTTTCGTCTTGTTCTACAACTTGACCGTTTACTTTAACTACTTGTGGTGAAGCAGGAGTTTTTTCTGTTTGCTGTTCGGATTTAATTGTAACAACACTTGTTTCATATGGAACAAGTGCGCTATAATCTTTAACGCTGTCAGTAAGGTTTGGGCTTATTGCAATGTTTTCTAAACCATCCATAACCTTAAGTGTTTTAAGCTTAGCATTATTATCAAGCCCAGATGCGCCATTTGTAATTACTAAACTAGGTTTAGTTTGTTCAGATGCACCTGTTGAAGTTGAGTTTATAGAATAAACAAGGTTGTTTGGTGTTGTGCTTGATTGGGACATAACAGTAACAATTAAAGTTAATGTTAAAGGACCGCTTACACCTTGTGCTTTATCTTTTAATATATCTGTTATATTAGCGTCAAGCTTTACGCCACGTGAATTTGCAAATGGAATATCAACAGCACCATCTTTGTTTCTGAAAGTATCTGCATACCATGGATGACTTGTATTAAATGCATCGTAGTAAGTTTTAGCTTCAGCGCTACCATTAGCACCCGGGCTTAGTTCGTTTGAAACCGGTTGGGATGCCCATGTCATAGGGGTAGCTAAAGTTACAGGCTGCTCCGTAACAAATAGTCCTAGTTGAGAGGTATGAGTGCCAGCAGTGCCACTGCTTGTATCTAACACTATAGAAAACAAGCCTTTGTTAAAGTCGTTTTCTTTAATTTTAGCTACATCGTCAGCAGAAAGCTCTAAAGTATAGTATATAAGCCTACATGCTGTGGCACCTGCGTTTTTTAATGCTAGGTTTGCCGTACCATTTACAATGCCGCCGCCGCCGTCGTTACTATGTAAGAAAACGTCTTGTGTTGGAATAATGGTGCGCGTATCAAGTACAGAATCTACAACTGTAAAGCTTCTTCTGTAATCAACTCCGTTGTATGAGTAAGTAACATGTTGCACGCCTTTGCTTTTTGTGCTGATAGCATTAGGTGTTATTGTTAAACCGGTTAAATCTGCGCCGCCGTTTATAGTAACGCCTTGTTTAAGGAAGTCTTCACCTAATTCATAGTTTGGAGCAGAGCCGGAAAGCCTTTGAGCTGTTCCATTTTCAAAACCAACAGGTGTTACGCCGCCTTGGAATTGAATAGGTCCAATATCCGGCGTTGATTGGTTTATTGAATTTCCTGAAATATCTGTAGACGGCATACCTGAAATTTGTTTGCCTGCGCCTATAGCCGGAGAATCACTTCGTAATTTGTAACCATCAAACATTGCTTTGAAAGTATCAAAGTTGAAGTTTGTTTTATTCCCTCCGTTAAGAGTACGTTTGCCTGGGGCTTTGCCCGGGAAAATTAATTTAGGGTCTAAATATATATTGTTTTGGCCGATTCCGGCTTGAATACCAGAGTCCGGTTTTGCACCAATACCGTAAAAAATGTTATTGTCTATATCACGGTTAATAACAACCTCTGTAGAGCCGTTGTTACGCTTTCCGTCTGGGGATATTAAGTGGTAAACATAGTTACTATCGCTGTAAACGATATTGTTGTAGAACTTATAATCAAGAACCCCCGAGTAGTTTCCGCCGCTTCTTTTATAAGTTTCGTAAATAACAGGTATATCTTCTGTATAACCAGTGGATGTACCCTTGGGGTGGGTAGGAATAACTTTTTCTCCAATATAAAAGAGGTTATTATAAATTTGTGTATTAATGAAATTATAGTTTAAGTTCAAAATACGCCCACGGTCGTTTTGGCTTACATTGTAGCGCACAACAATATCTTTGTCTGATGCAACTGTACAGAATGTTATAAGCCCGAAGTTATTATCATGGGTGTAATTATATTCCCAAACTGTACCGGGACTGTAAAAGTCTGCATCGAAGCCGCTTCCGTCCAAATCATGGTGCTCTCTGTTGTCATAAGCTTCGTTGTAACGGAAAGTTGTTCCGTAAACGGTACGGCTCATAATTGAGTTTCCGCTTCCTGCACGGTCGGAAATGTTATGAACTATATTTTTTTCAACAACACATGTTTCATCCGTTAAACGGATTATCATTGCATTTTTTCCTGTATCTGTTACAAGATTATCTCTAATTGCAACGTTTGACCATTTCATATCGTTCCAGGAAAGTTTTTCGCTAGAACCGAGAACGTCTTTCTTTTCAGCAGCTTCAGCGGGATCTCCTGTAGGTCTAAAATTTGTAGAAAACCCGTTACTGCCCATTGTATCTGAGGTTGTGCCGTAAAATTGGTTAACTGTATTTCCGCCAGATCCCCAGTTAAAATAACCGTCAAAAAATATACCGGTGCTGTTAACTCTCTCAACAACACAACCCTCTATTACAACATCTTCAAAGCGAGGTTTTTCCGGCTTTGAGGAAACGGCTGTAACTGCAAAACCTATGCCGCCTGTCATTTTGCTAACGTTTGTTCCCTCAACAAGCCCTGTAACATCGTGTACATAAAGGTCTTTAAGGGTTACGCCTTTAAGAGTTCCGTCATCTCGGTTTTCAACAAACACCCCTGCTAAAAAGTTTCCGGTACCAATGCCAGAACCTGTAACAGTTAACCCTGGCGTTATGTTTGTAACCTCAATATCACTTACTGTAACATAAGCTGCATTATACAAATAAATGGATGCGTTTGGAACAGGGTTGCCGGATGTTGCTCTCATGTCATTATCTGTACCGCTTATGTTTGAAGGGTTTTGCCCTGTTCCGTTAATAATCGGCTTATTTCCGCTTCCGTAAGCCCCAACGGTTATTTCGTTGCCGTTAGTTCCTTTTCCTTGGATTTTTAAAGTTCCCTCAAAAATAGAACCTCTTTCCAAAAAAACTTTATCTCCCGGAGCTAAAACTAAATTGTCTAGCTTTGAAAGGTTTCTCCATGGCGAGCCTTCGCTGCCGTTGTTGCTGTCATTGCCGTTAGTTGAGGAAAAATAATAGCTTGTTCCTCCTGTTGATTGTGTAAGCTCTAACGGTGTTGCTAATGGTGCAGCAATTTGTTGTAAATTCTCATCTAGGTTTTCTTCTGTATTATTGTTTGTATCCTTTTCTTTGTCGTCAGAGGGCGGAATTTCACTTTCGCCTTCGACATCTGTATCCTCTATTGGTAAGTTGTCACCATTATCAATTGGGGTTGAAACATCTTCAATTGAAGTGTCATCAGCAAATGCATAAAATGAAGCATTTGTAAAGCATAATGCAAATATAAGTAAAAAAGCTATACTTCGTTTAAACATCATAAAAACACCCTTTCTAATTAAGATCAATTGTGAGCCAAAATAAAAGCCTTGGCTTAACTCTATAGCCATTAGCAGTTTCAGAAACAATCCGTTCAAAAGCTCTGTTGCAATATAGGTTTAAAACTGTGTCTTTAACTTCCTCAAAAGGTTTTAACTCTTTTGATTCCTCTTCGCCTTCTATTGAAGGGTATACATAATTTTGTTTTGTCTCTTTATAAAGGGCTAGCAAATCATCTTCTGTAAATTCAACTTCATTTTCTATAACCTTATATTTAACAGCAATTTCTAAATTGGATATATAATAGTCATAGAAGCGGTTAAATTCTTGAGTAAAGACTTCTCCATTGGTTTCATCTTTTATAATTCCCCCAGTTGCGCCAAAATCCTCGGCAATGCTTTCAAACGAAACATCGTCTGTAAGCCCGTATTTTACGGCTAAAGACTGGATTACCTTTATACGAGCCAGCTCATTGGCTGCCGAATTTTTTGCGTATTCAAGGGGCGTTGTTCCGTCTACCTTTGTTTTCCAGAAATCTTTACCAAACTCCAAATTGTACTGCCTGTTAAAGTAAGATGCGGTTTCTGCTCGTTTTTTTTGTATAAAAAACAGCAGTTCGTCTTTTCTTACATTGAAACTATCAATTTTAACAACAACAGGATTTTTAGAAAACACCGGTAATATAGCAGTAATAAATACAACTGAAAAAATCAGTAAAAGGCAGAGAAACATTTTTTTATTACGCAAAATATAAAGTCCCTCCAATTAAATTCCAAGTGAACTGTAAAATTCATTGAGCCATTGCTGCTGCAATTCTTCTGTGATTTTTTCTTCAATTAATAGGTTGAGGACCTCATACTGAAATCTTTTCCAGCTTCCGGCTTCGCTTCCAATAATAATAGGATAAAACCAAACGCCATTTTCAAGAGCGGCATTTATATCGCCTACTGCGTCGCCAATCATTATTACCTTTTTTGAGGAGTAGCCTTTTTCAAGTAAGCTTGCAATGCAATAAGCTTTGCTTCCGGCTTCTTGAGACAACAATATGTTTATAAAGCTAGTTAAACCGTGTTCTTCCCATTCGCTTTCCAGTGCAATCCTGTTTGCAGAACTTACCCCTGCAATATCGCAAAGGCGGGAAGCGGTGTGCAAAGCTTCCTTTGCGCCGGGAAACGGCTTGTTATTAACCTGCTCTGATAATGCAACAATTGCTTTGTTGGTTGCAATGCTCCATTCAAGAACTTTTTGCATACATTGGTTGTTATCGTTTGCAAGAGCAATTTCTAAAGCACGGTTTGATAGCTCTGGGCTGTTTTCACAAAACTTTTTAAAAGTTTCAAAGCCATTTGGCTTAATGTTTAGATCTGTTAAAGCCTGTAAACAGCCTTTAAACCGGTTTATGCCTCTTGTCTTTGAATATAAGTTTATTTTTAGCCATTTGTTTATAGCCTCTTCGCTACGCTCTTGCAGTTCAAAAGCCTCAACGAAACATGGGGCAAAGCATTTTTCATGCTTTATGTTCATAACGTCCATAACACAGCCGTCAGAATCTGCACAAATTAAAAAATCATGTTTTTTTATGTAACCTTGGAATATATCTCTGCTCATACTCTTTACCTCATTTTTAAAAACATACTTGTTCTTTAGCATCTGGGTTTTTACCAAACAAAGTTTGGGCAACAGCTGCTATGTTTTCACGCCCAGACGGACAAAAGCTTACAACGGCGTTTTCAATGTATTGGGGCACGCCGAAAGCTTCATATGGCGTGTTACTAACAATAACTACAGGTGTGCCGTATTTAACAATCTCAGGCAAAAGAGAAGTCATAGCAGCGTGAGAGCGGTAATTGTAATAACTAGTGCATACAATTGTGTCAAATGATTCATTATTAAGGCGTTCTAATATAGCCTGTTTGTCACTGTCAGTAAATTTTTCATGAATTAACAATGAGTGCACGTTATCGCTGTGTTTTCTCATTTCTTCATATAACACGCCTGCATGAACGTATGTTGTATTAATAAAAGAATGGAAATGGTGAATTTGTTCAATTAATAAAATCTTTTTATCTGGCTGTAAAGGCAAGGCGGAACCTTTTTTTAATACAACAGTGCTCTTTTTCGCCGCTTCTTCAGCAAAGCTTTTTACTTCATTGTCGTTAAACAATTCTCCGGCGGCATTTTCATCAACTTTGCCTCCGTTTATATGCAAGCCCATATCGTAACGCATTGCCAAAACACGCATAACGCTTTCATCAATACGTTTTTCTGTTATACGCCCGTTTCGCACAGCTTCCAGCACCTTTTCGATTACGTATATGGTTGCAGGAGATTCACTGCGGAAAAGCATAAGGTCGCACCCTGCTTCGATACAACGAATTACTGCTTCAGACAACTCATATTTGTCTAACAAGCCACGCATTTGAATGTTATCTGTAGTGACTACCCCTTTGAATTTTAGCTCATTGCGCAACAAGTTTGTTATAATTTCTTTGTTAGTTGCGGCAGGAATGTTTCCTCCGCCTAAAGCCGGGTATGCTGTAAACGCCGCCATAATTGCCGGCAGACCATTTTCAATTAATACTTTAAAAGGTTTTATATGTTCATTTAACATTTCTTCTTTGTCTATATCAATGCTTGGTAATGCAAAATGCGCATCTTCGCAAGATGAACCTCGCCCGGGGAAATGCTTGCCTGTACATGAAATTCCTGCTTCGCTATATCCTCTCAAAGACTCAACTGCATATTTAATAACAATATCAGCGTTAGGCCCATAAGAACGAGGACCAATTTCTGGGTTCAAGGGATTTGTGTTAACATCAAGTACCGGGGAATGAATCATATTTGCCCCCAAAGCTCGTGCTTGTTTCCCAGCGTAAAGCCCGGTTTTATATGCTATCTCCGGTTCGTTTGTTGCGGCAAGCCCCATAGGGTAGGGGAACAATCTTTGAGAAAACAGGAAATCTGCACCCTCTCCCTCTTGGTCGTATGCAAAATGTAGACCAATGCTGTCTTTGCGTTCAAGAGCCAAATCCCTTAAGTAATTTAAAGTCCCGGCATATTCAGTTGGGGTACAATAAATACGCTTTGTTTGCAAATCCGCCGGAACATCAAATGTATCTTTATCAGCTAAAGAGTAGTTAACTTCGTCTCTTTTATATATTCTGCTCTCGGCAGAACCGCTATGGAACTTTTGGGCAATTCTAAAACCGCCTACATGATACTTTGTAATTAGCTCTTTTACAGCAGGTGTTACAACAGGGCCTTGAAACCCAAAAACCATTAATTGACCAACCTTTTGTTCAAGGGTTAGATTTCCCATTAAGGTGTCAATCCATTTTTCCTTAGACATTTTTATGACCTCCTTCAACAATAAAGCGGCAGACTTAACGCCTGCCGCAAATTCTAAATATAACAATTCAAAGATAAAATAAATTTTTGAATTGCCTTAGTCAATGATTAAAACCAATTCTAAATCATTGACATACTTAATTGGCGTTATACCTAGCTAAAGCACCATTATAAATATCAAGTACCTTTTGAATACCCATTTCATTTAATTTTGCCATATAGTTATCAAAATCGGATATTGGCTTTTTACCAAGAACAAACGCATCTAGCCATTCATCTTTATATGTATTAATTTCAGACATAATAGGCGTAATAGTGTCTTGTTCTTCTTTTGTAAATTTAAGTTTAGGCATTCCTTCAATTATGTATGGAACATATTCTTTACGAATTTTCTTAACTTCGTCTGAAATAAATGCGTTTTCGTAAACTTCGCTTTGTTGATAAGGGAAGTCTATTGCCATACCGTTTTTGCGAAGCATATCAGCCGGAGCTTTGCCTTCTGGATCTTTGAGGATCACGTCTGTATACTGAATGCTATCGCCGCTTCCAGTGTAAGTTTCACCATCTGAACCGAAGTTTAGCAAATTCATGCCTTCTTCGCTGTAAATAAAGTCAAACATTTTAATAATTTCTTTTTTGTATTTAGAGTTTACAGAAATAGCAGTTGCACCAGTTTCACGAACTTTCGCTAACTGTCTTCTTGTTTGTGGCTTGCCGGAAGGCCCAACAGGAGGAAGAAGTCCGATAAGTTGTGCGTTAGGGTCTTCTTTTTGTAAAACAGCATTAAATCTGTCTATTCTTGAGGAGTAGCCGATGGTAATACCTGATTGCCCAGTTGTCATACGGCTTTCCCAAATTGGTGTATCAACTGTTAAATATTCAGGGTCAAGCAATTTTTCAGTGTAAAGCATGTTTGCAAATTCTAAATATTCTTTCATGCGAGAGTCAGCCGGACCGTATTTAATTTCTCCGTCTTCATAGAAGAACTCGTTATCTACGCCGCAATCTATGCCGAAAGCCTCAAAAAGGTTTGCGCCTGCAAATTTGTTTGTAAATGTGTAAGGTATTTCGTCTTTTTGACCATTTCCGTTCATATCATTGTCACGGAAAGCTTTCATTACAGATACCCAGTCATCAGTTGTTTTAGGTTCTGATAAACCAAGCTTTTCAAGCCAGTCTTTACGTATCATATATGTAAGTTCGTTTGGAATGGCTGCAATTTGAGGTAATATATAAACCTTTCCGTCGTTAAATGTAACATCTTTCTTTATTATTGGGTTTTCATCAAATATTTTTTGAAGAGATGGAGCATTTTCTGCAATTAAATCTCCAAGCGGAGCGTAAGCGCCTTTTTCCACATATGGAGAAAGCCCTGAATAAGTGTGAATAATCAAGTCCGGCACGTTAGATGGTGAGGACATCATAATATTAAATGAATCTTTGTAACCATCCCAAGGTACTGTTTGCCATTTAAAGCGAATATTTGTCTTTTCCTCAATTGTTTTAATTACGAGCATGTCGTTTCCAATTGGGTAATCTGTTCTGTCTCTAAAGAACACGGTAATTTCCACAGGATTATCAGAAACATACCATTTTTTAGATTCATCAACAGGTTGCTCC
Source organism: uncultured Eubacteriales bacterium (assembly GCA_964545475.1). Classification (GTDB taxonomy): domain Bacteria; phylum Bacillota; class Clostridia; order Lachnospirales; family JAISER01; genus CAZJGG01. The sequence continues at coordinate 47,112 of CAZJGG010000008.1, forward strand.
TCTGCGCTTGCCTGATTGTTTGAATCCCCTGAAGTTTGGCTTTCAGTTTGATGCTGAGGTGCGGATGATGATGCACTATCCGCAGGTTTTGAACATCCGCTTAATAAGCCTGATAAAATGCAGCTTGCAAGTAAAAGTGATATTAGCTTTTTCATTTTAATTTCCTCCTATTTTTAAAGTTGGTTGAGTACGCAGCAATGAAACTTCTTCGGACTCAAGTTAAAATATTATCCCTTTTCCGCTCCAACCATCATGCCCTTAACAAGATATTTCTGCATAAATGGGTAAGCAACAACCATTGGAAGAATTGAGATAACTATAGCGGCATATTTTAAACCTTCCCTGCCTGCTGAGGCGCTGCCCAGCATTTCGGAAGTATTGCCCAAAATAACTAAATCCCGTAGCACTAATTGCAAAGGCCACAGATTTTTGTCTCTTAAGTATAACATTGCTGGCAAATATGCGTTCCAATGATATACCACATAGAACAAAGCGATAGTAACTAAAGACGGTATGGAGCATGGCAAAAATATTTTAAACAGCACGGCTATATCGTTTGCGCCGTCAATTTTTGCAGCTTCCTCAATACTATCTGGTAATTGCTCAAAAAATGTTTTCATAACAATCATGTTATAAGTTGTTATGGCCATTGGTAAGAGCATTGCCCATACTGTGTTATAAATCTTTAATTTATCTACTAACAAAAAGTTAGGTATCATACCGGCATTAAACCAAATAGTTGCAGCGGTAAAGATTGTAAAAAACTTTTTACCGAAAAACTGTTTTCTGGATAACACATATGCGCCGAACACAGTTAAAACCATATTAATGGAAACACCTGCAACCGTATAAAAAATGGTGTTTGCATACGCCCGCCAAATTATTTTATATTGCATTAAGCGTTCATAGGCATCTGTTTGAAAGCCATAAGGAATTAAGTTTACTTTTCCTTGTATTAAAAAGTCATCTCCTGTAAATGAAGCCGCCAATACATAAGCCAGCGGATAAAGTGTTGCTGCTGCAACTGCTAATAATATAATAGCGTTAAAACTCATAAATATTTTGCGGCTTTTAGAATTTTCTCCTATCACTATTTTCCCTCCTTACCACATACTTCTGCCGGTAAATTTCTTGCTTAACCTATTTGTGACCATAACAAGAATTAAAGACAATGCCGCCTGAAACAAACCAATTGCAGTAGCGTAGCTGTAATTTCCTTCGCTAATACCGATTCTGTAAACAAATGTTCCTATAACATCGGCTGTTTCATATAGCTGGGAGTTATACATAAGAAGTATAGCCTCGTAGCCTAAATTAAATATTTGGCCGGATTTAATAATAAACAAAACAATAATTGTTGGAGCTATGCAAGGAAGCGTAACAACCATCATTTGCTTAAAGCGCCCGGCGCCGTCTACAACTGCTGCTTCGTACAATTGAGGGTCTACCGCTGTTAAGGCCGATAAATAAATGATAGAACTCCAACCTAGCTCTCTCCATATATTCATGCCGGTAAACAATCCCCAAAAATATTTCGGCTCTGTTAAGAAATAAACGCTGTCCATACCAATGCTTTGTCTTACTAAGTTAAACAATCCCGTGTTGGGCTGTAGAAATTGCATATATATACTTACAATAACTACCAGAGATATAAAATGGGGTATGTATCCTATAGTTGATACCATTTTTTTAAACTTGGGGCTTGTAACCTCATTTAAAAGCAATGCGAAAATAACTGGCGCACTGAATGTAAATGTTAAGTCGAAAAGACCAATCATCAATGTGTTACGCATAACCCTCCAAAATGAATTTGAAGATAGAAACTGCTTAAAATAATCAAAGCCTACCCACGAACTTTCCCAAATACCAACGTATGGGTTATAATCTTTAAAAGCTATAATTGTCCATAACATTGGGACATAGCGGAAAACTACGTAATAAATTAATACTGGCAAAAACATTAAATAAAGGTATTTGTTCTCATTTATTATTCGTTTTATAGAACCCCTGGTTTTTGAATATGCTTTTCTGCCAGCCCCTGCGGTATCCATTTCCATCACCTCACTATTTTTGTTGTATTGTAAAATGAGAAAGCATATTTGGCAATATTCATTTTTTTTCAATAAGGTTATTCAAACTAAAACGCTTTCAAATAAAGATTTAGAAGAATCTTCAAAAATTAACAATATTTTTATCAATAAACATTTTTATTGTATACGTGTTAAAAATTTGTTAATATAGGCTAATAGAAACAAAAATTTTGGAGGATATCTTATGTTTCTTTCGTTCATAAAAAAAAGTGTGTTTTGGATAAAAAGGAACTCGTTTTTTCTAAAGCTATCATTTTCATTTTTTTCATTAATAGTATTTGTTATCATTAGTTTTCAAATTTTTGCAAGTAACTACATACTAAACGTAATGAAAGAAATGGTAACTAAATCTCGCATTGATACCTTGGAAAAGGTGAAAAATATTTTTGAACAGCAATATTCAAACTTAAACGATATAACTAAACAGCTTACTCTTGATAATAATGTTTTGTCCGCCTCATATTTTGACAGTAAAATGGGCTCAGATGAACTTCTGACATATCAGAATATTATAAATCAATTAAAATCCCTGAATTTTACCAATCAGTATGTTCAAAACATATCAATATATTTTCACAAGTCGAAAAATGTATTGACACAAAGTGGTAAGTATAGTGATAAATTTTTCTTTGATACCCATTCGGATATGATACAGGAGGTTTATCAAGAAGATATAGACAGAATTTACCCATTTAGCTTTCGTTGCAGAGAGGAAAACGAGATTGTTTTTTCCGCTCCTTTGCCCCTTTATTCGGCTTATCCTAAGGCAAGCGTATATATTGGAGTAAAACCTGAACTTTTTGACAGCCTTATTCAAGATGCAAAACAGGGTGTACAATGTTATTCGCTTATAATTGACCCAAACGAAAATATTGTATCTGAATACAGCTCTTTTCAAGACTTGGAAACTATCGAACAAGTTAAACAGTTAATATTATCAAAAAGCGAAGATGAATCTATTGAAGATTTAAAAAGCAAACTCCGAAGTATAGGGTTTGAATCGGATTACATATATTCGGATTTGACCCACTATAGCTTTGTATCAGTGTTTCCTGTAAGCTATATATCTGAAAAGTTGTCTCTTTATGTTAAGGCTAGCAGAATTACGACAATTACCATATTAGTAATAAGCTTGTTATACTCACTTTTTATAATTAAAAAAATATATAAGCCAATAAAAGAGCTTGTTAACTACATAAATATTTGTTCGGATAAAAATGCATTTTCTATAGATGAAATAGATTTTATAAACTTTTTTATTCGATCTATATTACAACAAAATGATAAGCTAAAGCAAAGCCAGTATATGGCAAAACAGAGAATACTTAGTGATACTCTTAAAGGAAATATTAGTTCTGCCCGTTTTTTTAAGGAATACAATTTTCAATATTTTAATAATGATTTCAGATATAAATATTATTTTGTTATAACGATTCAGTCATTAAATATATTGAAAGACATTGTTATACAAACCCTTCATAAGCAGTTTGAATCTGTAGAAAACTTTTCCTGCCATATTGCGGAGCAGGATTCTCATACGGTTTGCATAATTTTAAATTTTGAAATAATTGATAACATTTCAACAAATATAAATACAATTGCAGAATATTTAAAAATTATGTTGGGAGAGGATTCGGATTATGCTATCGGTGTTGGAAACTGCTATGAAGGATTTGATTACCTTGCAAAATCCTTTGAAGAGTCTTTGTATGCTGTTCAAAATAGGGTTTTTAGAAGCAGAGGAAGTGTAATTTATGTAGATGAGGTTAGAGAATATTCACATTTCGGGCTTAACGTTTCACAAATACATGAAACAAAGCTTATTAACGCTGTTAAGTCTGGCAATTTTCAAGCCATTAAACCGCATTTTGATGAAATATTTAGCGTTTTTGATTCCAATAGCAACAGCTATTATTCTATCGAGGGTATAACAGCGTTTTTTTATAAGCTTCTTAACATTATTGTAAATTGCCTCTACGACATGAATGTTGATGAATTTGATATACCTATATTTAAAGATAATATTTACAAAAAGCTTGAGAGAGGGAAAAATCTTGAGCAGAAGCAAGAGATACTTATAGAATTTGCCGAAAGTGCGGCAAAGATTATTGCCAATAAGGAAACTAACAATACACAAGTGATTTACGACAAAATGGTTGAATATATCAAAGCCAACTACACTAATGACATTTCTCTAAAATCATTAAGTGACCTTCTAAATTATTCAATACCGTATCTTAGCTTTATTTTTAAACAGGTATCCGGGGAGCTTTTTGTTGATTTTGTTAATCAATATAGAATTTCCAAAGCAAAGGAGCTTATGAAATCTACAGATGAGCCTATTTCTTCTATTGCATTGGGAATAGGTTTTACAAGCGCAAATAATTTTATTAGAGTATTTAAAAAATACGAAGGAATTACACCAGGTTTATATAGAAAAAATAAATAAGATGAGTTATCAGGGATAGCAGGAGGAAATTGCCCTCCTGCTTTTTTGTTAGAAGCTGATATATAGCTATTTGTGATTATTCAACACGCCCCTATCAGGTATAAAAACCGAATAATATTCCTTTGGCGAAATGCCATATTCACTTTTAAATGCCCTAAAAAACGATGTATAATCGCAAAAACCGCAATTTTCCCAAGCCTTATTAATCGGAACACCAGATGTAATGTTGTTTTTTGCCATAACGACACGTTGTTGTAATATATATTTATACATGGGTATGCCAACTTGTTCAGTAAAGAAATGGGCGATTTTAGATTTGCTCACCAAAAAATTTTTGGCTACAGTATCAAGGGTTAGTTTTTCGTTTAAATGACCATGGATATATGACAAAATGTCTGAAAGCAAGAAATCACTTTGGGTATTTACATTAATAACGCCTGACTGATCAATAATTTTACGGCTAATCTCCACAATAAGTTCAGCAATTAATGAGTTTATATAAATATTAAAAAAGGGCTTCTTATTTGTGTTTTCATCAATAATCCGTATAAGGCTTTGATAAAAGCCTTGCCACGTACCATTATCGTTTCTTACTAGAAAACAACCATTGTTTTGTTTTATCAATTCTTCCATACTCAAGCTTTTGTCTGAAAAGCAAACGTTTTGCCACCATTTTGTTGAAATCCATAAAACAATACGCCTGTATGGCAGAGTTTTTTCATTCTTTTTTTGAACAGGCTGGTGAATAACGTTTGGCGGAATTAAAAGCAAGTCTCCCTGCTTTAACGAATACACCAAGCCCCCAATAATATAATCAGTTGAGCCGCCCATATACAAATATATTTCATAAAAATCATGGTGGTGGGCACCGATATTTGTGGGTGATGAATCAAAATAAGAAAAAACTTCAAAATCATCTCTAAGCATTTTTTGTCTTGAATTAAACTTTGAATACATATAAAACACCTCGCCAATTTGCAAGATTCGCAATGTAATCTACAAGAATTACAATGTTAATTATAAAATATTTAAGTATAATGTCAATATATAATAAAGTAAAATAAATTACTATCAAGAAATGGAGGAATATTTAATGAAATTATCATTTAGGCATTACAACGACAGTGACCCTATACCGTTGTCCTACATTAGGCAAATACCCAACATGCATTCTATTGTTTCCGCTGTATACGACACCCCAGTAGGCACTGTTTGGGGCGAGGAAAGCATTGTTAAAATAAAACAAAGTGTTGAATCAGTAGGTTTGGTTTTTGATATTGTGGAGAGCGTGCCTGTTCACGAGGACATTAAACTTGGCAAACCTTCACGGGCTGAATATTTGGAAAATTATAAAGAAAATATTCGCAGATTGGCAAAACATGGAGTTAAATGCATATGTTATAACTTTATGCCTGTTTTCGACTGGACAAGAACCCAGCTTGACCGTGTTCTTGCAGACGGCTCAACGGCACTTGTGTATTACAAAGACCAGCTTGAAAAAATGAATCCGCTTACAGGTGAACTTTCTTTGCCGGGATGGGATAGTAGTTATAAAAAAGAAGATTTAGCAAAATTGTTTGATGAGTATAAAGGGGTAAACGAAGAAAAACTTTGGGAAAATTTAGAATACTTCCTTAAAGAAATAATCCCTGTTGCCGAGGAATGCGACGTTAAAATGGCGATACACCCAGATGATCCGCCGTACCCAATTTTTGGATTACCAAGAATTATTACATGTGAAGAAAATCTCGACCGCTTCTTGAAGTTATATGACAGCCCTTACAACGGTTTGACACTTTGCACAGGCTCTTTAGGGTGTGCGGTTTCAAACGATGTTTTAAGAATGGTTGATAAATATGCGGGAATGAAGCGTATACATTTTATGCATGTGAGAAACGTTCTTTTAATGGAAGATGGCAGCTTTGAGGAAAGCGCACATTTCTCACCATGCGGCTCTTTAGATATAGTGGCGATTATGAAGGCACTGCACAAACATGGGTTTGACGGCTACTTGCGCCCGGACCACGGCCGCATGATTTGGGGAGAAACAGGAAAAGCTGGTTACGGTTTGTATGACAGAGCACTTGGAGCAAGCTATTTAACAGGAATTTGGGAAACTTTGTGTAAAACTTTAAATGTTTAGATTGATGGGAGGAAATAACTATGGAATTACCTTTTAATATAGATTTGAAAAATAAAGTTGCTGTTGTTACCGGTGCTGGGGGAGTGCTTTGCTCTATGTTTGCTAATGCTGCTTCTCTGTGCGGTGCAAAAATCGCCCTACTGGATTTAAACCAGGAAGCGGCACAAAGCGTTGCGGATGAAATTAATGCAAAGGGAGGAACTGCTAAAGCCTATAAAGCTAATGTTCTTGACAGAGAAGACCTTGAAAATGTTCATAAACAAGTTCTTGCAGACTTAGGCAAATGCGATATTTTAATTAACGGCGCAGGAGGGAACTCTCCGAAAGCCACAACAACTAAAGAATATTATTTTGAAGGAGATATAGACAGCGACACAGTAAGCTTTTTCGACCTTGATAAGTCGGGAGTTGAGTTTGTGTTTAACCTTAACTTTATAGGAACGCTATTGCCTACACAGATTTTTGCGGCCGATATGTTGGGGCGTGAAGGATGTTCTATTATAAATATAAGCTCTATGAATGCGTTTACGCCGCTAACAAAAATTCCGGCATACAGCGGCGCAAAAGCGGCTATTTCTAACTTTACCCAATGGCTTGCAGTTCATTTTTCTAAGCAGAAAATTAGAGTTAACGCCATTGCCCCCGGATTTTTTGTTACTGCCCAAAATGAAAAGCTTTTGTTTAACCAGGACGGAACTCCTACGGAAAGAACAGGGAAAATCCTTGCGGCAACGCCTATGGGGCGCTTTGGAGAAGGAAAAGAGCTTGTTGGTACATTGTTATACTTGCTTTCAGATAATGCATCAGGTTTTGTAACAGGTGTTGTTATTCCAGTAGACGGTGGGTTCTCGGCATATAGTGGGGTGTGATATGAAAAAATTCTTAGATAAAGACTTTTTGCTTAAAACAGACACAGCGAAAAAACTGTATAATTACGCTGAAAACTTGCCGATTATTGACTATCACTGCCATGTGAACCCTAAGGAAATAGCGGAAGACAAGAAATTTAGTAACATTACAGAGGCTTGGTTGTATGGCGACCATTACAAATGGAGAGCCATGAGGGCATGCGGGGTGCCGGAAAGCCACGTAACAGGAACAGCTTCTGATTTTGATAAGTTTTATTCATATGCTAAAATTATGCCCCAATTGCTGGGAAATCCTCTTTACCATTGGTCACATTTGGAATTGCAAAGATATTTTGGCGTTGATGAAATTTTATCTGAAAAGACTGCTAAAACTATATACGATAAATGCAATGACGTGATTTCAGAGCTTTCTGTGCAAGAAATTATTAAGCGTTCAAATGTTGAGGTAATATGTACAACAGACGACCCCGACGATACTTTGGAATGGCACAAGGCAATTAAAGAAAACGGCTTTAAAACAAAAGTTTTACCAACGTTTAGACCTGATAGACTTTTAAAAAATGAACTAGGACTGTCTGAAACTGAACTTTTGAAGCATTTGGAGAAGCGGTTAGACTATTTTGCTGAAAACGGTTGCAAATTAGCAGACCATGGCATTTCTAGCTTAAACGACACAAAGCTTATAATTGAAGTTGCAAAGCTTTACAAAGAGCGTAATATCGCTATGCAGCTGCATTTTAATGTTGTAAGAAATGCAAACAGCAAAATGTTTACAAAAATTGGAGCAGATACAGGGTTTGACGCAATATGCGACAGCGCAAGTGCTCAACCAATAATACATATATTAGACAGCCTTAACTCATGCGGCAAGCTTCCAAAGACTGTGCTTTACTCCCTTAATCCATCGGACAACACATCAATCTCAGCATTGAGTGGTTGCTTTGATAATGTAATTCAAGGTAGTGCTTGGTGGTTTAACGATTCTATTAAAGGCATGGTAGAGCAAATAACAACTATGGCAAGCGTTTACCCTATAGGGCGTTTTCTTGGAATGCTTACAGACAGCAGAAGTTTTCTTTCTTATACAAGGCATGAATATTTTAGGCGTTTGTTTTGCAATATTGTTGGGGAGCTTGTGGAAAACGGCGAATACCCCAATGATTGGGATTGCCTAACAGCATTGGTAAAAGGTGTATTTTACGCAAACTCAAAAGATTTTTTTGAATTCGGAGGTTAAGATGAGTGAAATAATGAAAAAACTAGGTGAAACAGGTATAATTCCAGTTATAAAAATAGATGATGCAAATACGGCACTTCCTTTAACTGAAGCGATGATAAATGGTGGCATTTGCTGCGCAGAGGTAACATTTCGCACAGATGCCGCCGAAGAAAGCATTGCTCTAATTGCCAAAAATTTACCAAATGTTTTGTTGGGGGCGGGAACGGTGCTTTCAGCCGAACAGGTAGACAAAGCGGTTAGCGCAGGGGCAAGCTTTATTGTTTCTCCCGGAATTAACCGTAAAGTCGTTGAATATTGTTTATCAAAAAATATACCAATCATTCCAGGGTGTATCACTCCAACAGAAATAGAAATTGCTTTAGAGTATGGGCTTGAAACAGTTAAGTTTTTTCCGGCTGAACAGGCAGGGGGATTAGGCATGATAAAAGCCTTGTCTGCGCCGTATAACAAACTTAATTTTATACCAACAGGCGGTATTAACTTAAATAATTTAGCCCAATATTTGAGTTTTAACAAAATAATAGCTTGCGGCGGTTCGTTTATGGTTAATAACGATCTTGATAAAGTGACGGAGTTATCCAAACAAGCAGTGAAAATTGTTAAGGAGGCTAAAAGCTTATGAAAATAGTAACATTCGGTGAAATAATGCTTCGTCTTGCCCCCGAGGGTTACTTGCGCTTTGTGCAAGCAAGCAATTTCGGCGCAACTTACGGAGGGGGGGAGGCAAACGTTGCTGTTTCTCTTTCTCAATTTGGCTTGAACGCTTCTTTTGTTACAAAGCTTCCTAAGCATGAAATAGGTCAAGGGGCTGTTCAGTCTCTAGCTCGCTATGGCGTGGATACATCAAAAATCATACGGGGCGGAGACAGAGTTGGCATATATTTTCTTGAAAAAGGCGCAAGCCAACGCTCCAGCAAAGTTATTTACGATAGGTCAAATTCGGCCATTGCTACTGCTACTGCGGCAGACTTTAACTGGGATGAAATTTTAAATGGTGCGGATTGGTTTCACTTCACTGGTATTACCCCGGCAATAAGCGACAATGTTGCAGAAATATGTTTGGAAGCGGTAAAGAAATGTAAGGAAATGGGAATAAAAGTAAGCTGTGATTTGAATTATAGAAAAAATCTTTGGAGCAAAGATAAAGCAGGAGAGATTATGGGTAAACTCATGCCTTATGTTAACGTGTGTATTGCCAATGAGGAAGATGCCAGCGATGTTTTTGGCATATCGGCGGAAAATACCGATGTGAATTCAGGCAAGGTTAACCATGAGGGCTACATTGAAGTAGCTAAAAAGCTTGTTGAACGCTTTTCTTTTGATAAAGTTGCCATAACTTTGCGCTCCTCAATTTCCGCCAACGACAATAATTGGGCGGCAATGCTTTATGAAGAAGGCAAAGCATATTTTAGTAAAAGTTATGCAGTGCATATTGTAGACCGTGTTGGGGGAGGAGACAGCTTCGGAGCCGGCTTGATTTATTCTGTATTAAACGGATATGAACAACAGCAAGCAATTGAATTTGCTGTTGCGGCTAGCTGCTTAAAGCATAGCATTGAGGGAGATTTTAACCTTGTTAGCGTTTCTGAGGTGGCAGCCCTTGTTAAAGGAGATGGAAGCGGAAGAGTAAAAAGATAATAATTTTTTTTGAATAGGCTGTAAAAGAGTGTTTAAAAAATAAAACTTGCCAAATTTAGGGCATGTTCAAAGTCTCTGAAATGGAGACTGTGAACAGGCTCTTAGGCGAGTTTTATTTTTTAAACACTCTTTAGTATATTGTATATTGGAAAAGTTTATGTTAGAATTATAGCATAAAATGTAATAATGAAACAACGTTGAAATTGCTTTATGCTTTAATATGTAAAGAGATGGTATAGGGCTTGAAATTTATTGTATTTCCAAACTTCTAGGGGGGTAAGACATGAACTTAAATTCTATAGGGAAAAAGCTTATGTTTGCAACATTATGCTGTATTTTATCTACAACTTGCTTATCAATATTAATTATGTATATAGGCAATGTTAGTGCTATTGAGAATATTAACGCCCATGATTCAAAGGCGGCTATGGATTATATGGTTTTACATACAGAAGAAATGAAAGAAAAGTCACTGGAGGCTTGTAAAAAATTGTCTGAAAATAATAATATTGTTTTCAGTGTTAAATTTGGAAACCCTGCCGTGGCGGTTACTTATGCTAATCAGATTCTTGCCCAGTTTCCGGATATTGAAGTTGTAACTATAGTAGATGATAAAGGCATAGTTGTTGGAAGAACTTATAGTGATGAAGTGGGAGATTCTATTGCTTGGCAGCCGGATATTAAAAATGGGCTAAATGGTGTAACAGGTTCATATATAGAGGAAGAAAATGATGTTAAATTGTCAGTTCGTTCTTCGACTCCGCTAATTGATGAAACAGGAGCTATTGTTGGTGTAATTTCGTGCGGTTATCGGTTGGATACCAACGATTATGTTGATAGAATAAAACAATCCACCGGCTTAGATATTACCGTTTTTTTAAACGATGTGCGCATAAGTACAACTATTGCTAAAGATGGACAGCGGCAAACAGGAACTCAGCTTAACCCTGAAATAGCAAAAATTGTGTTGGAACAAGGTGAATCCTATCTTGCAGAAGCAGATATTTTAGGCTCAGAGTTCTATACTATATATGAACCAATAATTGATGAAAACGGAAAGATATTAGGTGCATTCTTTGCGGGTAAGCATATTGGTTTTGTTAAAGACTCCATTAGAAATACAACAATTGTTGCTGTTGTCATCAATTTCTCTTTATGTCTTGTGTTGTTGTTTATAAATTGGAGGTTTAATAAAAAGAGAATTGCTGACCCCATAGCTAAAATTAGTGAATGTGTAGCAGAGTTGGCTCAGGGAAATGTTGATATAAACATTCCTGTTTTTAAGTCAGATGATGAAATAGGACGCATGACAAGCAACATTGGAGATATGGCTAACGTTATTAGGTGTCTTATAGACGAATTAAATGTCATGTTATCAGACCATAAACAGGGAATAATATCAACAAAAATTGACGTTTCAAAATATAAAGGGTCTTATAATAATGTTGCGGTTGGTATTAACGAAATGGCAGAAGATTATGATTCGGATAATTCGGCTGTTCTTGATTGCCTTCAAAGCTTTGCTAATGGTAATTTTGACATAGTGGTAAAAGAGTTTCCGGGGGAAAAACACATTACTAACAATGCAATAGAGCAAGTTCGTGCAAACCTTAAAAACGTAAGCTTTCAAATCAATCGTCTTCTTGGAGACTCTTTAAAAGGTAAGCTTGATAGCCAAGCGGATATTTCTCAATGTTCCGGTGAATGGGCTGAAATTTTATTATCGCTAAACAGCCTTATGAACGGGATTGCAGCGCCGATTAACGAGGCTATGCCTATTTTAGAAGAAATTGCCGCAGGGAAATTTGATAACAAAATTACTGGGAATTATGAGGGAGTATTTGCTTCTATTAAAGATTCTGTTAATAATACGTCAAATTCACTTGCATATTATTGTATGGAAATTGAAAGAGTTCTTGGAAATATGGCAAACAATGATTTCGACCAAAAGATTAAGGGTTATTTTCCGGGAAGTTTCTCTAATATAAAAGGTTCAATTAATGAACTTATTATTAAGTTTAATAATGTTATTAGAGAAATTGGAACTGCTGCAAATAATGTATTTGAAAGCTCTTCAGGCATCTCAAAATCAAGTATTGTAATTGCTCAAGGTTCAGAACATCAGGCAGCGAGTATTCAGGAGCTTGGAGGAGCTATTGAAGAAATTAATCAGCAGGTGAAGGATAATTCTACAAAAGCGGAAAGTGCATTTGAACTAACAAAAATATCAAAGCATAAAGCAGATAAAAGCCAACATTCTATGGATGAAATGCTAGAAGCCATGGATTCTATAAAAATTGCATCAGATAAAGCTGCGAGAGTAATGAAAGTGGTTGACGACATTGCTTTCCAAATAAATTTATTGGCGTTAAATGCGTCGATTGAGGCGGCCAAGGCAGGGCAACACGGAAAGGGCTTTTCTGTTGTTGCAGAAAAGGTACGTAATCTTGCAGGGAAAAGCAAAGCGGCATCTGAAGAAAGTGAGCAATATATTAAAAATACAATAAAAACAATAAGTGTTGGCGTTAAGAGGGCAACGGATACTTCAAATGCATTAAAACAGATTCTTGAAAATGTGAACAGTGTATCAGAATACATTTCCAGCATTGCATCAGAATCTCAAAATCAAGTTCACTCTATTTCCAATATTAATGATGGGGTTAACCAGATTTCTCAGGTTATCCAAAATAATTCGGCAATGTCTCAAGAAGCTGCAAGCGTTTCTGAAGAACTTAACAGACATGCGGAAAACATGAGGAATTTGACAAATCAATTCAAAATTAAAAATACATAATACTGAACTGCGCAAAAGAGCTAAACATTGCAGAAAGGATATAAAAATGAAAAAATCCATTAATTTATTCCAGATTAGAAAGATTGCTGAAAATTACTATGCTAATGGTGACTTTTACTGTTCGGAAGCAATCGTAAAAACTATAATCGATGAATTCGATCTACCAAAGAATGATGAAGCAATTAAAATGGCTTCTGGTTTTCCGGTTGGGATTGGTGGGAAAGGATGCACCTGTGGTGCAATTTCTGGTGGAGTTTTGGCAATTGGATTGTTTTTTGGAAGAAGTGTAGGCAAAAACCCTGCTGTACACAAAGCTATGGAACTTAGCGGAAAGCTATACGACATGTTTACTGAGAAACAGCGTTCATCGTGTTGCCGTGTGTTGACAAAAGGCATGACGCTTGGTTCTGATGAACACATGAGCCAGTGTGTCTCCTTTACGGGTTATGTTGCCTATGAAACGGCAAAAATGATTGCCGAAGAGCTGAATCTAGAGATTATTGAGTGATAAAGCTATTTGCCGAAAAGACACTGAAATGGAGATTGCAAAAAGGCCCTTAAATGGGCGCATTATACCGCTTAATAAATTGCTATATTTTTCAGGGGTTTTGGTAGAGCAATTAGATAGAACACAACGCTAATAACTGGAAAATATTTTTGGCGTATTTTGGCTAATTTTTATATAAATAATGGGTATAATCTACATAGAGCAATTTGACAAAACATTAACAGGTGTGGAGCAGGAACAGCAAACGATTCACCGCTGTTCCTGAGAACATAGCTGTTTATGTTTTTGCAAATAGCTATATGCAAAGTTTCAAATACACTCAAATAGGGTTAATTTAAAAGGTATCTGCATTTCTGGTGGTTTTGAAAATTTGCCGGAAACACAAAAATTACTACAAGCAGGTTTTTAAGCCCTATACACTAAAGGAAAGATTTTATTATGAATTTTATAGAAATAGACTTAAAACATAGAGAAGATTTTCTGAGATTTATATATACAACTAATTATAGAACATGCGAACTTGCATTCTCAAACTTATATTGTTTGCGCAAAAAATATGGAACACAAATTTTAATTGATGATTTTCTTTATATCAGACAGTCAACAAAGGCAAACCCAAATGCGCTTTACTATTTTATGCCAATAGGGCAGGGAGACTTGAAAAAAGCAATCCAACGGATTGAGGCAGATGCTAAGGCGAATAACAAAGATTTTATGTTTTGGGGCGTTACAGAAGAAATGAAACAAAATATTGAGGCTGTTTTCCCAGACAGATTTAATTTTACAACAAACCGTGATTGGTGTGAATATATTTACCTTTCTCAAAAACTTATTTCACTTGAAGGCTCTGAGCTTAAAAAGCGGCGTAATAACCTTAATCTATTTATAAATAAATACGGCGAAAGTTATAAATTTGCTCCAATTACAAATAAAAATTTATGTAAGGCATGGGAATATCAACAAAAATGGGTTGAAATAAACATAGAAAAAAATGAAGTTACTAAATCTCTTTATGAAGAAAATGAAATTATTTGCTGTGCATTTAATAATTGGGCGGAACTTGGATTATCTGGAGGTATCGTTTCAATAGACGACGAGGTAATGGGATATACTTATGGCAGTCAAATTTATTTAAATACTTTTGATGTTTTTGTTGAAAAGGCGGATTTTTCAAAAAACGGTATTTATCAAGCAATTAACCGAGACTTTGCAGAATATGCCTGCAAAGAGATTAAATATATTAACCGTGAAGAGGACTTAGGAATTGAAGGATTGCGCATATCCAAGCTAAAATATAAGCCTGAGCATCTTCTTTGCAAATATATGGGGTGCTACAAATGAGTATAAATGAGTGTTTTGTCAAATTTCCGGTTATTGAAAGCGAAAGGCTTTTGCTACGGCAAATTAAGCCACAAGACATTAACGACCTTAACGAAATACTTAACGATTTTGATCTTAACAAGTACTGGGGATATTATGACCCTGAGACAGGGCAGTCATATCCGGAATTTGAAATGGATAATGGTTATGTTGAGAACGTCCTAAATGAATTTAAACGTAAATCAGAGCTTAGATTCTGTATAGTCCTTAAAGATGAAAATAAAGTTATCGGAGAGGTAATATTATACGATTTTGCTATGGGGCGTCAAGCCGAAATCGGTTATAGAGTAAATCGAAATTACTTAAGCAAAGGTATTGCCTCTGAAGCTGTTTCTATGGTTGTTAGCTTTGCCTTTGAAAGGCTCGGGCTTACACGTATTATGCTTAAATGCTTTGCTGTTAATAAAGCCTCAAGGCGTGTTGCAGAAAAGGCTGGGTTTACAAAAGAGGGATTTATTAGGAAAGGGCTTGTTGTAAGAGCCTTTATAGATCATTACATTTACGGGTATTTGGCCGAAGATTACTTTGGAAGGAATAACAAACATAACCATCCCTATGTGGCTAAGCCACGTCTAAAAAAGACAAAAATTTAAATATAAATGAATTTATCGATTTTGTTGTTCTGTACGAAAATGCTGAAATAAATGATGATATTAAAAAACAAGTTGAAAAATATAAAAAAACATCAAATATTGATAAAAAACATACTCTTTCATCAGACTTAATAAATGTTTTACAACCAGATGATCAGTATTCAATTCCCGGTGAACTTTCCGAAGATTTGATTTCTTTTGATTATAGCAATGAGCCGGAAATAGATGGTTATAACTCCAATGATAACAGTATGTGGGATCCGTATCATGGAGACTTATACGGATGTACACGTCGTGGGAGGAGTGATTGTGCAAACTTCGTGTCGGATATACTGTTGCATTTTATAATATGACAAGATGAAATCAGTCAAAGTAGATGGTAGAATGAATAAATCAAAAACTGTTTATGTATTTTTGATTCTAATATTAATTATTACTTTTATAAATATTTATTATGTAAAAAAAGATAAATATATAATTAAGACATTTGATACGACTAATACTAGATATTATGTCATTAGTGGTAACGAATTTGAATCTCTATTAAATTTAATTAATTATTGACTTTAAATATAATGTTCACAACATTTTAAAACAAACTACATAATAGAATCAACTAAACTTTACAAAGATTGTCATTTTAAAGAGCGGTCAAAAACCGCTCTTTAAAACTGCTTAGAGCCTCCTAGAGCAATTTGACAAAACATTGACAGGTGTGGAGCAGGAACAGCAAACGTTTCACCGCTGTCCCTACGAACATAGCTGTTTATGTTTTTGCAAATAGCTATATAGAACTTTTTAGCCATTTTTATATTATATCACTGTTTTTTTGTTAACTACAATCTTTGTAACACCCATTTTACAGTGAGAAAAGTTCTAATCCTCCTTAATTTGCATATAAATAAATGAATGGATACATTTAAGGAGGAAGCAAAATGGAGAACTTTGATTTATACAAAGACATAGCTGAAAGAACCAGCGGAGATATTTACATAGGTGCTTCTGTTATAATAGGACTAAATTAGCGAAGTGAGAGCTTCAAAAATTTAGTCCTATTTTTTTACTGTATAATTAGTGAATATTGCATGAACAATATGTACATTTATATTGTCAAGTGGAAAGAAATGTTATATTATTAGTACATAAAGTTCACAAAGATTGATAATACACTAAATATAGAAATGTGAGATGATTCAATAATGAAAAAATCAACACCTGGCCCTGATTTAAGCAAAGACTTTAAGTTGTTTGCTGATGAATGGTTAAAAGAAATACTTAATTCTGAAAGTTTTCAGGAATACGCAATAAAACAACTCAAAAAGCATTATGAAGGAGATATGGTTTTTAAGGGCGCACAGTGGCTTGCCAAAGCCGAAGGTAATATACCTTACATATACAGTACAAAAGATCCCGAGCACAAAAAGTGGAATGGTGGTTTTGACAAAAGTCAAGACTTAACATTTGGAATGGGGCACAGTATCAAGACTGAAGAAGAATTTAACGATATAAAGAATTTTGTCGAAACACATAGTGATTCAGAAATATCTGCAAAAATACAGCAGTACATACAGGAAGAAATAGCCAATGCTGTCGAACATGTAAATAATTTTCTTAAAAGAAATAATGTTTTTATAAATCAAAATGAATTTGATGCTGTGGTTTGTCTCGTTTTTAACTATCCGAAAGCGTTAACAGATAGCTCTGACCTTGGAAGGGCACTAAAATCAAGTACTTACAGTACAGAAGATATAATAATTGGCTTTACGTATACTTTACAATACAATGATAAAAAGAAAATAAAAGAGCGAGTACCCGGCTTAGTAACAAGGCGCAACAACGAACTAAACTTGTTTTTTAATGGTGATTATGAGAATTATTTTGATTCAAAGCAAAAAATTATTGATGCAGATATGGAATGGATTGAGTATACGCAGTAGTAGACTAATCTTTATTAAAAAATGGTGTAGGCGGCAAAGGCGATAAACTTTGACGTAAATCACTTATTGATATAAAGAGACTGAATACCACTCCGTGTAAATGGCAATAATCTCCATATCAGACCAAT